>NZ_VOYW01000009.1:0-139867 GCF_013420085.1 Acinetobacter sp. YH12027 | reverse complement strand
ACGTTTAGGAGTAAGCACTCATGCGGTATTTAATGCGTTACATGCCGCAGGAATATCGCGTAAAAAAAGACGTTAAAGCATCCTAAAGCAGATCAAAATCAACGTCAGCAATTTCAAAATCTCATAGAGTGTTTAGAAGGGAAATTGCCTCTGATTTACATAGATGAAAGTGGTTTTCAAAGTGAAAGTACCAGAACTCATAGTTATAGCCTTCAAGGAACACGTGCTGAAGGTGAATTTAACTGGCAGTTGAAGAATTGGAGTAATGCGATCGGTGCAATCATTGAAAATAGATTGTTGACAGTTGGTGTGTTTAATTGTTCTGTGAATACAGAAGTATTTGAATGTTGGATTGAACAGGATTTATTACCTAAGTTGAAAGAAAGCAGTGTTTTGATTATGGACAATGCGACCTTTCACAAAGGGAAAAGACTTCAGGAGTTGATACGTTGTGCAGGCCATTACATTGTGTGGCTTCCTAAATATAGTCCAGATTTAAATCCAATAGAAAATATGTGGTCACGAGTCAAGGCGATTCGAACTAAGTTTAGAGTTAAAGATATTGATAAATTATTTAAAGATTACTGTAATGATTTATTTGGTATTTAGCTATAATAGGATTTTGCTGATCTAAATGCTTTTGATGCCAGGCACGAAGTGTTTCAGGAGTACAACCAATCTTAGGCGCAATTGCTGTGATTGCAGCCCAAGTAGAAGGATAATCTTTTTCAGATTCAATCAATAATTGAACCGCTCTTTCTCTGATTTCAGGGGTATATTTTAATTTTGTCATCGGGGTAGTCTCTCAGAATATTGACTCTCCGACAAACCCGGTACGGTTCAAATAGAGAGTGTTCTTATAGAGCCAAAGGATTTTGTTAAATATGTAAAAACAATTATTGCTCAAGACTCATTTAATGATCTTGTTTTGCTCACAAATCATTTAAATAAGTTTCCACAATTTTTTCCATATACTTTAGATGTCATATCTAAATTTCACGCCAGTTTTACAGAACTACAAATTTCAGAAATAAAAAACAACTTAAAGGTTTGGTTAGATACAACAGAGACTTCGGAGTTTATTTTGGTTTATCTCGTTCGGTTTTTTGGAAACCAAAATTTCAGGGATAAAGAAGTACTAATGACTTTTTTCCGAAATCTAAGAAGAAATGAAGGGCATTATATTGGTCGCGTTGTACTTGAAGAACTTGAAGATATAGTAACGCGTGGTGAGGTATTAGAAATTCGAGATTATTATGTAAGAGCTGATCAATGGGAAAAACGGCAAATTGCAAAACTAGTATCTAAACATTTTAGCGATGGCGAGCAGAGACCTTTTTTTAAAAATGTCTTATCAAATGATAGTGATATTTTTTTAAAACAGATTTGTAAGGGTTGAAAATAAAGGGCTGAATAATCAGCCCTTTATACACAAATCAGATTAAATTAACAACACCTTAAAGCGCCGCAATTTGCTCCATATTCGCTTTAATCTTCGCTAACTGGTCAGCAAACTCAGCAAGTTTAACTTTCTCGCCTTCTACTACAGCAGCAGGCGCTTTCGCCACAAAACCTTCATTGCCAAGTTTAGTGGCAATTTGATCATGCTGTTTTTGCACTTTATCTAAGTCTTTTTGCAGACGACCCAATTCCGCTTTAGGGTCAATTAAGCCCTTCATTGGAACGAATACAGACACATGACCAACAACAGATGAAGAAGATAATGGCGGTTGTTCGCCGTCAGCAAGGAAAGTAATGCTTTCAACTTTAGCCAACGCTGTGAATAACGCTTCAATACGAGTGATCTGTGCTTTTTCAGCATCAGTCGTGTTTTGAAGTAGAACAGGCAATAAACGTGCATTACCTAGACCCATTTCACCACGGATGTTACGTACCGCACCAATCAAACCTTGTAGCCATTGCATATCAGCTTCAGCTTGTTCGTTAATCAATGCTTGCTCAGCAACAGGGTATGGAGCCAACATGATTGTTTCGCCAGAAATGTTGAGTTTCGGCGCAAGTGTTTGCCAGATTTCTTCTGTGAGGTATGGCATCAATGGGTGAGCCAAACGTAAAGACGCTTCCATCACAGCAAGCAGAACACGACGAACTTCAGCTTTACGCTCAACCGATACGTTTTCGTCATTGAGAACAGGCTTAGTCAGCTCTACATACCAGTCACAGTATTCATTCCAAATGAACTCGTAAATCGCTTGTGCAGCCAAGTCTAAACGATACGTCGCGAATGCTGTTTGCACCGCTTGTTCTGCTTTTTGCAGACGGCTCACGATCCACTGTTCAGGCAATTCCCAAAGGTCTTGACGAGCATCGATACCAATCACTTGCTCTTCGCAGTTCATCATCACGAAACGGGTAGCGTTCCAGATTTTGTTGGCAAAGTTACGGTAACCTTCAACACGTTTCATGTCGAACTTAATGTCACGACCAGTGTTGGCAAGCGCACAGAACGTGAAACGAACCGCGTCTGTACCGTAAGATTGAATACCTTCAGGGAATTCTTTACGGGTAGATTTTTCAATCTTGGCTGCTTGTTTCGGGTTCATCAAACCAGTCGTACGTTTTTGTACTAAAGTTTCAAGATCAACACCGTCAATCAAGTCTAATGGGTCAAGCACGTTGCCCTTAGATTTAGACATTTTCTGACCTTCGCCATCACGTACTAAACCGTGAACGTACACAGTTTTGAACGGAACTTGTGGTGTGCCGTCTTCATTTTTCATGAAGTGCATGGTCATCATGATCATGCGGGCAACCCAGAAGAAGATAATGTCGAAACCAGTCACCAATACATCAGTCGGGTGGAACGTATTTAAGAAATAGTTTTCTTTATCTTTTGCTTCGTCGCCAGTCCAACCTAGAGTTGAGAACGTCCAAAGACCAGAAGAGAACCATGTATCAAGCACGTCTTCGTCTTGTTTCAATTCAACTTCAGGTGCAATGCCGTTTTTCGCACGAACTTCAGCTTCATCACGACCTACAAATACGTTACCTTCAGCATCGTACCAAGCAGGAATACGGTGACCCCACCACAATTGACGCGAAATACACCAATCTTGAATGTTGTTCATCCAAGCCATGTACATGTTGCTGTATTGCTCAGGTACAAATTTGATGTCGCCATCTTTAACCGCTTTAATTGCAGGCTCAGCAAGTGGTGCAATTTTTACGTACCATTGGTCTGTTAGAAGTGGCTCAACGATCACGCCTGAACGGTCACCACGAGGTGGCTTCAAGGTATATGGTTGAATTTGGTCTAACCAGCCTTCAGCTTCCGCTTGAGCAACCAATTTTTTACGTGCTTCAAAACGTTCTAAACCAATGTAGTCCGCAGGTGCAGGAATGGTTTTAGAAATTTGCTCGCCCGCTTTTGCGATGTATTCAAACTCAGCCAACACTTCCGCATTTTTGTTGAAAATGTTGATGATTGGAAGTTCACAGCGTTTGCCCACTTCATAGTCATTGAAGTCATGTGCAGGGGTGATTTTTACACAGCCTGTACCAAATTCTTTGTCTACATATTCGTCTTTAACGATTGGAACTGCTCGGCCTGTAATTGGCAAGATAATGTTTTTACCCACAAGCGCTGCATAGCGTTCATCATCCAGTGCAACTGCAACAGCGGTATCGCCAAGCAATGTTTCAGGACGTGTTGTCGCCACAACGATGTGGTCTTTACCATCGTGGGTGCGGATTGATTTGTCTTCAAAGAAATATTTGAAGTGCCAAAGTGAACCTGCTTCTTCTTTATCAGACTCAACTTCTAAGTCAGAAAGGGCAGTTTGCAGTTTAGGATCCCAGTTTACGAGGCGTTTACCGCGGTAAATTAAGCCTTCTTCATGTAGCTTAACAAATACTTCTTTAACCGCGTTAGAAAGACCTTCGTCCATGGTGAAGCGCTCACGTGACCAGTCTACAGATGAGCCTAGACGACGAATTTGACGGGTAATGTTCCCGCCAGATTGTTCTTTCCATTCCCACACTTTTTCAATGAACTTTTCACGGCCAAGGTCGTGACGGCTGATGCCTTCAGCACCCAATTGACGTTCAACAACCATTTGCGTTGCGATACCTGCATGGTCGGTACCTGGCTGCCAAAGGGTGTTTTTGCCAGACATACGGTTATAACGAGTCAACGCATCCATAATGGCATTGTTGAAACCATGACCCATGTGCAAGCTACCAGTGACGTTTGGTGGCGGAATCATAATACAGAATGAATCACCTTTTTGAGATGGCTTGAAGTAGCCTCTCTCTTCCCAAGTCTTGTACCATTTTTTTTCGATCTCGGTCGGATCGTAGGTCGTAGCAATATTTTGCGCTGAATCAGTCATAGTCTAAACAGATCAAAAGTGGATAAAAAATTATATCTATTGTAGCAAAAAAAATGGTGAATTAGGGATGTTGGGCGAATGTTAACTTTTAGGATTTGGCAGTAAATAAAAGAGTCCGTATGATAGGACCTAAGATAAGAAGTATCCATTGATCCCAAAACTAAGATAAAAGGAGCAATATCAAATGACTTATTCTATTTCTTTAAAGATTCAACCTACGACATATCAACGTTTTGAGACGATTCATCAAAAACTCAATGCAGGTGAAACAGAAAGTCAGTCCAAAGCCTTAGGGGATAATTTAGCGGATATTGCATGTGAAATTTTAGATCAAGTTTTTGGCCAAATGGCGCGCATGAATAAGTCTGGAGACAATGAATCCGAAAAAATTATTCAGCAAATACGTGAAACGACCCGTAAATATATGCCGTGGTCGGTGTCTTTTTTTGGCAATGACCGCCTTGTACCGATGGTAAATTATTTATATGGACGTTTTTACAGCGAAGATGGTCAGCATTATATGCATTATCCGATCGATGCCTCTTTAGCCACCGACTTGCTTGCCTATGTCAATCAAATGAAAGAAGGGCAGAATCAATATGTGCCGCTCGCATTGAAGGCATTTACACAAGTGGTCGATGCCGGGGTGACGCATTTGGTGCGAGAACCGAAAAAAATGCTGAAATTTAACATGGTAGTGGATAAAACTTTAACCGGTGTCATCAATCTCACCACGCAACTCGGTTATAAACGTTTTGATAAACTCGGCAAAATTTATGATGCACAATCGATGAGTCAGTACTTTGATCATTTTATGGTGTTTTTGAACAATGAGCCTGTACTACGTAAAGTATAAAATACATATAAATGAATAAATTAGTTATTTAAAAGGATGTCAAAATGGCAAAACGTGATGATTTGAACGGAAAAGTGGTATGGATTACTGGGGCATCGTCAGGTTTGGGTGAAGCTTTAGCAAAAGAATGTGCTTTGCAAGGGGCGCAGGTCATTTTGACCGCACGTCGTTTTGAAGAGTTGGAAAAAGTCCGTGTTTCATTATTACATCCAGATCAGCATCTTTCAGTGTGTGCAGATATTACCAATGAAGAACAAGTTCGCCATGCTTATGAACAAGTCCTTGCGCATAAAGGTCGAATTGACTGGCTAATCAATAATGCGGGATTGAGTCAGCGTGCATTGATTACGGATACGACTATGCAAACTGAACGTGCCATCATGGAAGTAGATTATTTTTCGCAAGTCTATTTGACTAAAACCGTTTTACCGACATTTTTAGCGCAAAAGTCAGGTCGAATTGCTTTTGTTTCAAGTGTTGCAGGCTTATTAGGGACACAATACCGCGCGACCTATTCTGCTGCAAAAGCTGCCATTCATATGTGGGCGAACAGTCTACGTGCGGAAGTTGCGGATCAAGGGGTGGGCGTATCGGTGATATTCCCCGGATTTGTCAAAACCAATGTTTCATTTAATGCACTCAATGGTGCAGGCAAGCCACAAGGGCATCAGGATGAAGCCATTGAAAATGGTCTAGAAGCCAATGAGTTTGCCGAAACGGTGGTGCAATCTTTACAACGTGGGGAAGAATACATCGTGGTGGGTGGTTCTAAAGAAAAGCTCGGTGTTTGGGTATCTCGATTATCACCGACAACGTTATATAAAATGATTCGTAAAACCAAAGTGAAGTAAATTTTATCAAGTTTAAATAGTTTAAAAGTCACTCTTAACAGTGACTTTTTTAATGAGTAACGAGATTATAAGAAATGAAAAAGAATAATTTTAACAAATGGGGAATAGCCATCATTTTGTGCGCAATCATTGGTGCAATCGGTACAGTGGCATATTTTTATTTTAAACAGAAAACTCAAAAAATTGAGCAGAAGTCAACGCTCGAAAAGCCTGAAAAAGAAATAGGAACTGTATCAGAACCAGTTATTGAATCTGTTGAGATTGAACCTAAAGTTGAAGCGGCGAGTGCAGAAGTTGTTATGCGAGGACCAAATGAGGGGTGGTTACCGATCGAAGCACTGTTTGATGAAAAAGGATTATTGAAGTCTGAGTATTACAGTCAAAATCCTCAAGATTCAGATGTTGATAAATTACCTTATAGCTCGAATAAAATTGGTGATTTTAAATGGCGAGCTGAATTTCATGCTGTTGATGATTTTAAAGGCGATCAGGCTAGATTCAAAGATCAATGTTTTGGATATTGTGTTTTAGTGAAAGGTAAGTTGCTGACCAGTGTTGAATCGACTGTATTTACGGGAGCATTTATTGCGAAAGATCATTTGATCGAAGTGATTGCACATAAGGGGAGTGGCGCATATATGCCTGTCAACTATAGCTTTATCAAAATCGACAAAGCTGGTAATGCAGAGTTAATCTCAGATGATCATAATTCTTACAAAGATCAATTGGCTCGTATCAATCATTCGGGACTCGAGATTGACTTAAAACCATTTAGAAAACTTCAATATTTTCTTCTAATGAATGAAAATGGTTTAAATGTGTCGATGCAAAAACCCAATAAGGTGGATGTTGAACCGACTCAGTGTAAAGAGTATTACGAAGGAACATTAGAGGCATGTCCAACTTTATATGGATGTAAAGCTGACATTGTGGTGCAAGATCTGGCACGTGCTTATGCTGGAGATGTTGCATTTAGTTATCATGATCCAAATATTGATGAAAAAAAATTTAATGAGGTTTGCTTTAAAGTTTGTCGCAATGAAAATGTGAGTTATGAAGAGTTTGAAAACACATTGTGTAAAGTAAATTGAATAGTAAAAATGAATAGTAAAAATGAATTGGGGAGAAGTAGAGAGATCAGATGTCTCTCTTTTGAATTGCAGTCCCATACGCAAAGACTTCGACCATGCCACCTTGCATACCCAACTCAGTGGTGCTTAAACGCAGACCCATAATTTGCGTTGCGCCCATTTTTTCAGCTTCTTGCTTTAAACGCACCACGGCTTCACGACGTGCCCGATCGACGATGCTTTCATAACTGGTTAAACGTCCTCCAAAAAAGTTCTGAATATTGGCAATCACATATTTAAAATAATCATGTGAAATCACTACATTACTCGAAATAAGTTGTCCGAATTGTTCAGTAGTTTTAAAGCGGTTGTTGTCTATGCGAATATGCGCCAATCGCTTTTCTTGAGCTTCGAGTTCTTTGAGATGCTTTTGTTCGATATGGCGACCGAAGCCCCAACCAATACAAAAGAGCACCACAAAGATCAGGACTTTAAAAATAAAGGCATCCATGACTTAGTCCTGAGTTGGAAATGGGTCTGGGAGTTTTGCTGAGTTGGCTTCTACGCGAACAGCCGTGCCATACACAAATAATTCAGAGGCGCCTTGAGCAATATTTGAGGTTGAAAAACGGATACCGACGACCGCATTCGCGCCTAAGGCACGTGCTTTATCAATCATACGGCTCATAGCTTCTTGACGGGATTCTTCGAGTAGTTCTGTATAACCTTTGAGTTCACCACCCACGATATTTTTTAGGCCAGCCATAAAGTCACGACCAACATGTTTACTGCGGACAGTACTGCCATAAACGACATCAAGTTGTTGTGTAATGGTATGACCCGGAACAGATTCAAGATTACTTAAAAGCATTTTTAGTTATCAATATAAAAAGGTGAATTGAAGATAGAAAACTCTTTAGCAAAAAGCAATAAATTCATTTTTATTTTAAAGCTTCGATCTAAAAATGAAAAAGCCCACCGAAGTGAGCTTTTCAAATATTACGGGCTAGGCTAAATCAAATTATTGTTTTGATGCAGCTTTACGCTCAGCAGTAGAAGGTTGGTATTGCACAGCATCAGAAGTGTTGGCTTTGATACCACCACCAAGTGTTTTATACAATTCAACTTGATTGTTGAGATTTGCTTGTTCAAGCAACAACAAACCTTGCTCAGCTGCATAAGATGCACGCTGCGCATCCAGTACAGTTAAGTAGCTATCAATACCAGCACGGAAGCGAGCATTTGATAGTTTGTACGTTGTGTTGGTTGCATCAACTAAACGGCGCTGTGCTGCAATACGGTCACCAATGTTTTGGCGAACTGCAAGCGCATCATTCACTTCACGGAAAGCTGACTGAACTGATTTTTCATAATCAGACAATGCAATTTTCTGGTCAGTTTCAGAAACTTTAATATTTGCCTGACGTGTACCCCAGTCGAAAATTGGAATATCTAGGCTAGGGCCAGCAGACCATACAAAGTTGCCTGATTTAAATAGATCACCTAAGTCCGTTGAAGCATAACCCGCTGAACCTGTCAGACTAATCGTAGGGAACAGACGTGCTTTAGCTGCACCAATGTTCGCACCAGCAGCAGACAGTTTATATTCAGCTGCACGTACATCTGGACGGTTGTTCAACAAGTCACTTGGAATACCTGAACCAATGGTATTGGTCGAAGTAATTCGACTGACACGTTGGTTCGGCAGCAAGTTCGCAGGCACTTGTTGACCCACTAATAGATTTAATAAGTTTTGCGCTTGAGCAATTTGAGTCTTGTAATTCGCAACATCATTACGTGCAGTTTCTACAGAAATTTGAGCCTGACGAACAGGAACTTCACTGTCAATACCGACATCAAAACGCTTTTTGTTGAGGTTGTAAGATTCAAGCTGAGCCTTTAAGGTTTGATCCGCAAGCTTCAAGTTTGAGTTAGCGTATGCATAGTTTAACCATGCTTGAGCCACTTGACCGATCAACGCAATTTGTGTCGCATCACGGGCACTTGCAGTTGCAAGGTAACTGTCTAAAGCATTGTCTTTTAAGCTACGTACACGACCCCAAAAATCAAGTTCATAGGCAGTGACACCTAAACCGACATTGTAAGAGGTGATAGGCTTTTGCGTATTCAACGTGTCTTGACGAAGTACGCTACCACTTGCACCAATGGTTGGTAATTGACCATTGGCAGTGATTTGATACTGTTGCTGTGCACGTTCAATATTTAAAGCTGCGGTACGCAGGTCACGGTTGTTGGCTAAAGCTAAGTCAAGAACTTGTACCAGACGTTGGTCAGCAAAGAAATCTTTATATCCTTGTTCAGCAACAGAAGTACCAGAAGCACTTGCTGTGTAGCTTTCGGGGATATTGGTCTGAACAACCGGCTCTGGACCACGCATGCTTTGGCAGGCAGCCAAAGCAAGCGCAAGTGAAGAAACCGCAATGCTACGACCTGCAATAGACCATACATTTTGCATCACGATAAATGCTCCTGATTATTTTGTTGTTTTGGTTTGTACTTAAAGATACTTCGGATCCATACATAGAACACAGGAATAAAGAAGATACCAAGTAGGGTAGAACTGATTACGCCACCCAATACACCATAACCTACGGAGTGCTGGCTACCTGCACCTGCACCCGAAGAAAGGGCAAGCGGAAGTACACCAAAACCGAAGGCTAAAGTAGTCATGATAATTGGACGTAGACGCATTTTAGCGGCATGCAATGTTGCGTCAAACAGATCTTCACCTTTTTCTTGAAGTTCTTTGGCGAATTCTACGATCAAGATCGCATTCTTCGCGGACAAACCAATGACGGCAATAATAGCCACCTGGAAGTAAATGTTATTCGCCAAGTTTGGATTTTTGAAGAACACCATTCCAAGGAAAGTCAGTAATAACGCACCCAATACACCTAATGGTACAACCAGTAATACTGAGAACGGAATAGACCAGCTTTCATACAAGGCAGCAAGACATAGGAAGACGATTAACAATGAAAGTGCGTATAAGAATGGTGCTTGTGCGCCAGACTCACGTTCTTCTAGAGATAAACCAGTCCATTCATAGTCAAAGCCTTGAACGCCCATCGAAGGAAGTTTTTGTACAATTTCTTCCATCGCTTTCATCGCATCGCCCGAACTTACACCCACACCCGGTGAACCTTGAATGTTCACAGATGCGATACCGTTATAACGTTCAAGACGTGGTGAACCATAAGTCCATTCGCCAGTAGCGAAGGTCGAGAATGGAACCATTGTGCCTTGGTTGTTACGGACATACCACTGGCTCAGGTCTTCAGGCATCATACGTGCCGCAGCTTCACCCTGTACATAGACTTTCTTCACACGACCACGGTCAACGAAGTCGTTGATGTAAGAACCACCCCATGCCATACCCATTGTGGTATTGATTTCAGCAATGCTGACACCCATTGCACCAGCTTGAGCTTGGTCAATCGTGATTTTGTACTGTGGTGTATCTTCTTGACCGTTAGGACGAACACCCATGAGGCGTTTATCTTGAGCAGCCATACCGAGTACTATATTACGGGCATCGATAAGTTGTTGATGAGTTTGACCTGCAGAAGCTTTTAACTGCAAGTTGAAGCCGGCAGTTACACCCAATTCAGGCATTGCTGGTAATTGGATTGGCATGATGTATGAAGCATCCTTCACGATCATGTTCAATGCCATACCACGTTGAATAATCGCACCCACTTGAGATTCAGGTGATGTACGGTCTTCCCAATCTTTTAACTTGATGAATGCAAGACCTGCGTTTTGACCTACACCTGTGAACGAGAAACCGGCAACACTGAATACAGAATCGACATATTTTTCTTCGTTTTTCAGGAAGTAATCGGTCATTGCAGTGACAGTTTTATCCGTACGCTCAAGTGAGGCATTCGGTGGTAACTGTACCAGTGTCATTACAACACCTTGGTCTTCTTCAGGTAAGAATGATGATGGTAACTTTTGGAATAAAAGTACCAACAAGCCGATTACAACTGCATAAATCACACCAGAGAAAATCTTGTGGTGTGTCATGAAGTTCACGCCGCCTTGGTATTTATGCGCAACTTTATCAAAAGAGCTGTTAAACCAACGGAAGAAACGGGCAAAGATATTGTTGCTTTCTGGTTTGTTTGGATCATGTTGTTTCAACATGGTCGCACATAGGGCAGGGGTAAAGGTCAATGCTACAATCAATGACAGAATCATTGCTGTTACCAGCGTGATTGAGAACTGACGATAAATTACACCTGTCGTACCACCGAAGAATGCCATCGGCACGAATACAGCGGTTAACACAGAGGTAATACCGATTAAGGCACCCGAGATCTGTTTCATTGAGATTTCAGTTGCAGTCACTGGGTCAAGATGATCTTCAACCATGACACGTTCAACGTTCTCTACGACAACAATCGCATCATCCACGAGGAGACCAATCGCCAGTACCATCGCGAACATGGTGAGTGTGTTGATCGAGAAACCAAACATGTTAATGACAGCAAAAGTACCCAATACCACTACAGGTACAGCCAATGTCGGAATAATCGTTGCGCGCCAGTTCTGTAAGAATAAGAACATCACAAAGAATACGAGAATCACGGCCTCTACAAGGGTATGTACAACACTTTCAATCGATAACTTAATGAATGGAGTCGTATCAAATGCAAGCGTATCTTTTAAACCTTCAGGGTAGTTTGGACGTAGTTCTTTTAAACGTGCTTCAACAGCTTCGGCTGTATCTAATGCGTTTGCACCAGTTGCTAGTTTGATCGCTACACCACCAGCAGGTTTGTTGTTGAACTTAGAGTCGAACTGATAGTTGTCAGCACCTAATTCAACACGTGCAACATCGCCTAAACGTACCTGAGCACCATCACTACTGTTACGCAGGAAAATGTTTTTAAACTGCTCTGGTGTTTGCAACAAACTTTGTGCTGTAACTGTCGCGTTCAGTACTTGACCTTCAGTTGCAGGCGCACCACCTAACTGACCAACAGCAACCTGAGCATTCTGTGTACGGATAGCCGCAGCCACATCACTCGGTGTAACTTTCAGGTTTGCCATTTTGGCTGGATCTAGCCAAATACGCATCGCATAAGAACCACCAAATACTTGGACTTCACCTACACCTGCCACACGGCTGAGAGGTTCAGAAATATTCGAGTTTACATAGTCCTTAATGTCGTCCGCAGTCAACTTACCCGATGGTGAGTGGAATGCTACAACTTGTAGGAAGCTTGCGCCAGATTTGGTGACTTTTACACCTTGACGTTGTACGTCTTCAGGTAATAGCGCTGTCGCAGACTGGAGTTTGTTTTGGACTTGAACTTGGGCGATATCTGGATCGATCCCTTGTTCAAAGTTCAATGTAATAGATGCTTGACCGTTACCCGCACTGTTTGACGAAATATAACGTAAGCCATCCAAACCATTCATTTGTTGTTCAATGATTTGGGTTACGGTGTTTTCAACTGTTTCTGCAGATGCGCCAGGGTAAGTCGCAGAGATTGAAACCGTTGGCGGCGCAATGGTCGGATACTGTGCAATTGGCATATTTGATAGCGTGAGTACACCCGCCAACATAATCACCAATGCAATCACCCATGCAAAAATGGGGCGATGAATAAAGAATTGAGCCATTCAGTCTACTCCCTATGCGTTTGAAGTAGCTTTTTGTTCAGTTTTAGGCGCTGCTTGTTCTGCGGCTTTAGCGTTTGGCTTTGCTGCAGCAGGTTGTTGCGCACCTTGAGGTGCAGCAGCCTGAGGTTGATACGGTTTGGCTACAACTTGTTGCTCTGGCTTAACTTTCGCAATACCGTCAACAATCACTTTATCGCCAGTGTTTAAGCCTTGAGTAACGATCCAATTCGAACCTTGTGTACCAACAGTGGTTACAGGACGAGATTCAACAGCACCTTTTGCATTCACAATCATTGCAATCGCTTGACCTGTAGGGGTACGTGTAATAGCAGCTTGTGGAATCAGGTAAGCGTTTGGAATCACACCTTGAACGATGCGAGCATTGGCAAACATACCCGGAAGCAATAAATGGTTCGGGTTAGAAAAAACAGCACGAAGCGTAACAGTACCTGTATCAGGGTTTACACTCGCATCAGAAAATGCAAGACGACCTTCAATTGGGTATTCGCTACCATCTTCAAGACGTAATTTCACTTTGGTGTTATTACTGCTGTCCAAGTTGCCTTTGCTTAACTGTTGACGTAAGCGAAGAAGTTCAGCGCTTGATTGGTTAATGTCAACGTACATTGGATCAAGACGTTGAATTGTTACCAATGGATCAGCTTGAGATGCAGTAACTAATGCACCAGCAGTCACAGTTGAACGGTTTGTTTGACCTGAAATTGGTGCACGTACAGTTGAATAACCTAAATTAATTTCTGCATTTTTAAGTTCTGCCTGAGATGCAGCAACGTCTGCTTCAGCCAGTTTTACTTGCGCAACAATATCGTCATATTCTTGTTTAGAAATCGCATTTGATCCCACAAGCTGACGGTAGCGACCTTCTTTAACACGTAACACGCCTAAATTTGCTTGTTGACGTCTTAAAGCAGCACGAGCACTGTCAGCTGAAGCACGGTTTGTACGCGAGTCTATCTCGTACAAGGCTTGTCCTTCGCGAACATAACTGCCTTCTGCAAATAGACGTTTCAGTACTACACCACTGGTTTGTGGACGTACTTCTGAAATTTCATAGGCAGATGTACGTCCTGAAAGTTCAACAGATTGTTCAACGCTTTGCGGTTGGGCAACAATGACACCGACTTCAGTTGGTGGCATTTGCTGTGCAGCAGCAGCTTGCTGTGCATCTTTAGGATCTTTGCTACAACCAACAAGTGCAATACTTGTTGCCAATGCGCAAGCAGTCAGGGCAGGAGCCCAAAGCTTTGCAGACATCATTGTTCCACCTCAATTAGATATTTATCTAAATTATTCATTTGTTTACGCTTTACTGATTTTGATGTAACTCAAATAAAGTAGCGCGATCCAAATAAAACTTATGCTCCAACCGGATAAGACATCTGTCGGAAAATGAACCCCAACATATACTCGCGAAACACCCATACACAGCATCCATAACAATGCCAAAATGGTGATCAAGCGATGTTGAGCATGTTGTCGGTAAATCAAGATCATCAGACACGCAAGCGATGCAGCATAACAACTATGCGCGCTTGGAAATGAACTCCCGTAAGATGCTACAAGATGGTACATTTCTGGGGGACGTGGTCTGGTAAACGTAAATTTAAGCAACCATGCAAGGCCGATACTTCCAAAGATCCCTATACTGATAAAAACAATCTCTGTATATTTTTTATACCACGCAAAGTGTAAACACCATAGCGTGGTGAAAAATAATACAAAAGGCATGCCGCCTAGCGCGGAAAGTCCGATGGCAATTTGATTAAAGACAGCAATACGGTGCTGACTCATCCATTCCACGATATTTAAATCTAATAGATTTAAATAGCTAGAATAAAGCGACAACACACTGATAATTAATGCAAAAAAACCAACAAACAGTAGCGTTCGTGGCATATTTTATTCCTTGTCATTTTAACCGGTTTGAGCTCGGTTAATTAATGGACTAAAGTGTACTCATCAGTACACTTTATTTCAAGTATGTGTAAATCATACTGATTTTATTTTTTGTGTTCATTTACATCTTACTAAAATAAAACACAAATCTGCTAATGATTGTTCTTACTGGCTTGTGTGCCATCTTCAACTTCAAGTGGGGCTTTCGGTGGCCAGAAAAAGTCACTTGGTCGCGTTAGAAAATGAGTCATCACCAGTTTAGCCAGGGGTTTCCATTGTTCAAATCTTACGCGACGAGCCCGTAGTGCCACAATAATGGTTAACGTGAAACTGACGAATAAGTTGGTAAGACCGATCAGAATAACCCCTAAGAATGACACAATGATTAAGCCAATGTCTGGCGAACCATTGATATTGATGAGGCCTTGAATAAAGTTAGCCGATGCGAAGGCAATATGGCGAATATCTAAAGGTAAACCTAAGATATAACCAATTGTGCCCATACTACCCAGCATGATCCCGAATAAGAAGTTACCCGCCAAAGCACCTAAGTTTCGTTCAATGTAAGCGGCAAACTTATCCAGTCTGTCTTGACCCATGATGCGTTTTAACTTTGGATGCGCTTGAATTCGTGGTCCAACTTTGCGATAGACCGCCATGTTGTCAAAGTAACCGGCAATCAAACCCGATAAAAACAAACATACCCCAGCTATCGCAGCATGTGGCACAGCCAGTGAGGTAAATGGATTGAGGTCGTGTAAGGTTTTAGCTGCTTTTGCATGATTCATTAATGGCTCATGTAAAGCCATGTCCCAACTGAGGGCAATCAGCGCTGCAACAGGAATCGCAATACTGATGTTGCCTAAAATTGCAATAAACTGGGTGCGGATAATATTAATAATCAGCGCGGCAAGTTCGGCAATCTGAGCCATTTTCGAGCCTTTACGATGCTGAACCGTTGAGGCAAGTGCGGCAGCTGTCATCGCAGGCTGTTTGGTAGCAACCGTAAAATGTAAGACATGAATCAGCATAAAGCCGAAAGAGTAGTTCAGACTATATGAAATGGCTTGCATGAGCGGTGCCATGGTGACACGGGTCATCAGCACTTTTAGTGTTGCCATACATGCAATGATCACGCCGGCACCTGCCGCAGATCGGTACATGCTCATAAAGCCTTGTTTGTCCGTACTTACATAGTGTTCGCCAGTTTTACTTGCGTTTTCGGTGACTTGTAGGGCAACCAATTCACTATTGGTGGCGAGCAAATCGCGCACACTGCGCTCGCTATAAATCGCTGACGTCACATCACTGAGTAAACTACCCATAGACACATAGCGGACATCATCTTCTTCAACAATCAGGTTGAGTAAGATTTCTAAGCGATCTAAACACTGTTCTAAAAGCGACAATAAGTAAGTCAGGCTGACACTTACACCAATTCGTTTGGTCGCACGCCGAATCTTCAGCACCACATCACGACATTGTTCCAGCATTACCAACGCTTGAGAAGCATCTGGCGGTAGCACAGCACTCATTTCTTCAGCACTTTGATGGAGCTTTTTATACTGCTGAATAAAATCATTTATTTCACGGTTTTGCACCAAAAAAGGTGATTCATATTCGGTCAGTTCAGGCTGTGCATTAATAAATTCAGGATATAAGCCAATACCACTCACCCGATAGGACAAAACGGTAATGGCTTTAATTAACTCACGGCGAATTTTCTTTTTTTCTTCCTGATTGCTATGACCTTGATTAAATAGTCGAAATAGCTGCATCCATTGCTGATCATCAATACTGTCCAGCCAATATTTGTCGCTATGACGATAAAAAACTCGACGGACTAAATCTTGTAATTGAGTTTCGTCATTGATCAGAGGAAGAAAATGTGCGCCAAGCCGTTGGAACAGTTGTCCCCAGAAACCATCGAGAGACAAAATACCTGTGTCCGCATATAAACTGGTTTGTTTATATCGGCTAATGAGTTTTAGGACAAAACTTTGCAAGGTAGAGGCTGCATCTGGCGTGATGAGTAAAGCTTGGATGAAAGCCTGAAATTTTTTCTTAATTTCGTCGGTATTTTTTGTATCTTCTGGTCGAATTCGGTTGACCAATTCGATCAGCAAGTTTTCATCCAGCACAGCCCGAGGGGTATCGAGCTGTTGCTGCATGGTCAAAAAGATATCATTCAGTTTTATATGCATAGGCAAGGGGAATTACGATGAATATTGTTAATTATTGAATTCGGTGTAATGCCAAGTTTGCGAGGTTGATTAAAGCTTGACGATATTCAGTATCTGGTAGTGCTGCTAAAGCGGCTAGTGCTGCTTCAGTTTCTTCAGTCGCTCGTTGGCTACAATAATCAAGTGCCCCAGAGCTTTGTACAATCTGAATTACACGCTCTAAATCTGCCGTACCACCTGTGGCAATACTGCGGCGAATAATGTCATGTTCTTCGCCAGTGGTATTCTTTAAGGCAGAGATTAAAGGTAAAGTTGGTTTACCTTCCATCAAATCATCACCAATATTTTTACCTAATGTTTCAGCATCTGAGGTGTAATCTAAAATATCGTCAATAATTTGAAAGGCATTTCCAAAGTGTCCGGCAAATTTTCTAAGCGGTTCACGGTACTCTTGTGTACCCGTCAAAATCGCTGCACCTTCGGTAGCGAGCTCAAATAAACGTGATGTTTTACCGTGAATAATATCTAAGTAGGTTTGTTCAGTAGTTTCAGGTTGGTGCTGTGATTGAAGTTGTAAAACTTCACCTTCAGCAATTTCACAGGTACCCGTTGAAAAGTCTTTGAGTAAAACTTTGCTGTCTAGATCCACCAATAAATCAAAAGCGCGAGAAATCAAAAAATCACCCACAAGTACGGCAGTTTGATTATTCCATGTCGCATTTGCTGTTGGGCGGCCACGGCGTAAACCCGATTCATCGACTACGTCGTCATGTACCAAGGTTGCGGTATGTAGCATTTCAATAATTGCTGCAAGTTTACGGTGTTTTTCTAAATCTTCTGCGCCACAAGCCTTTGCTGCAAGTAAGCACATAATGGGACGCATGCGTTTACCGCCTGCTTCGACTACATGTTTACTGACTGCCATGACCAAGGCAACTTTAGACGTGATCCCTTCATTAATAAATTTGTCCATCGCAGCAAAGTCAGTAGCAACAGGCGCGAGAATATCTTGCTTAAAGTCGATGGTCATATGAAGAGAAACCTCAATAATTTTTGAATTACAGACGTAGTGTAGCAATTTGTTATATGAATAACAGATAAGAACTTACTCAATTGACTTAATCTTAAGTGATTTTTTTCATCAAGCGGAAGTATTGTACTTATTTTTTAACAGACTTTTATCTTTAGCATGTTGTTTGAACAGCATGTTGTTGATGTCAGTCCAGAGTATATTAGCGAATCGTTGCTAAAAATCTATGTCAAACCTTGCAAAAAAACATGGTAAGTGAAATAGATCACTCATTTTAATACTTTTAATGACACTGTTTATATAATAAACGCATACTCATCTAATATTTTACGGAAATGACTTGTTGTTTTTCGGGTTATCCCTTAAAATCTTTGCCTTTGCGAAACCCCAGTGACGATCGTTTTAAGATCGGTATATCCCTTTACCGGCACGACAACACGGGCATGTTTGGAGTACTTAAATGTACGCAGTAATCCAAAGCGGTGGTAAACAACACCGTGTAGTTGAGGGTGAAACCCTTAAAGTAGAATTATTGAAAGCTGAAACTGGCTCAACTGTTACTTTTGATGACGTGTTGATGCTTGTTAACGGTGACAGCATTCAAATTGGTGCACCAGTAGTAGCTGGCGCTAAAGTAACTGCTGAAGTAGTTAGCCATGGTCGTCACGACAAAATCCGCATCATCAAAATGCGTCGTCGTAAACACTATCGTAAACAACAAGGTCACCGTCAATGGTTCACTGAGTTGAAAATTACAGCTATTTCAGGCTAATTACGAGGAGTAAGTAGACATGGCAACTAAAAAAGCCGGTGGTTCGACTAAAAACGGTCGTGACTCGAACCCAAAAATGTTGGGTGTTAAAATCTACGGCGGTCAATCTGTGACTGCTGGTAACATCATCGTTCGTCAACGTGGTACTGAATTCCACGCTGGTGTAAATGTAGGTATGGGCCGTGACCATACTTTATTTGCAACTGCTGACGGCGTTGTAAAATTCGAAGTGAAAGGCCAATTCGGTCGTCGCTACGTATCTGTTGAAGCGTAAGCTTTAATAGAAAAAAGACCCGCATTTTTTTGCGGGTTTTTTTTCGTCTGAAGAAAATGTGAGGTATTTTTCTTGATTGTTACAAACGATGTATGAAGCAATAAATCACCATAAATAGTGATTTAAATCACAGAATATAAAAAGCGTAATAGAGGAGTACAAATACAAAAAAGGATAAGGACATGAATAAAATATTGAATACAGTTTTTATCAATGCTGACTATCAGAAAAGGAATTGTCCTGATAAAAGCCAACAAATTGCATTTGAAAAGACGCTAGGACTTGGTGAAATAACTTCAATCGCTATTAAAGCTGTACCAAAATTACTTGCTGTGAGTATTTTAATTTCTCTAGGTTCAATTGCATGGGCCGGTGGGAGTGGTTCATCACATCCTGGGCATACTTGTAATCGTTGCAATAGTGGTATTCCTGGTCCAGCAGGGCCAATGGGTCCTCAAGGTCCTGCTGGTGAAAAAGGTGATACCGGAGCAACAGGTGCAACCGGAGCTAAAGGTGACAAAGGCGATACTGGAGCAACAGGTGCTACTGGTAAAGATGGACTCAATGGCCGAGACGGAATCGATGGTAAGGATGGTTTGAACGGTCTGAATGGAAGCAATGGTCTAGATGGTGCAAGTGCTTATCAAGTTGCGGTGAGCAATGGTTATGAAGGCAATGAAGACCAATGGTTAGAAAGTCTACGTGGTGCAGTTGGCGCACAAGGGCTAACAGGTGAAAATGGTTTCAGTGCATATGAACTTGCGATAAAAAATGGATTTGTCGGTACTGAAGTGGACTGGTTATTGAGCTTAAAAGGAACAGATCCGTACATTAAAATCCAATCAAATGTTGCCAATACAGCACCTAAACCAACTGCGAATGGACAAGATGCGATTGCAGTCGGTGCAGGTAATAAGGCTGATGGTAATCAGTCTATTGCCCTCGGTGTAAACAATACAGTCAATGGTGATGGCTCTGGTGCAGTAGGTTCAAATAATACAGTCACAGGTAATAATACCTATGTGGTTGGTAACAATATCAACACATCGGCAAATAATGCTGTTGTACTTGGCAATGGTTCAAGCTCTAACCGCAATAATACGGTTTCCGTTGGCTCGGCTGGTGCAGAGCGGCAAATTATTCATGTGGCAGCTGGTACGGCAGACACCGATGCAGTGAATGTGAAACAAATGCGTCAAGCAGATCTAGAAGTGCTAAATAGTTCAAAAGCATATACAGATCAGCATGGGGCAAATGTACTCAATCAAGCCAATAGCTATACCAACCAACGTGTGAATGAATTGAACCATAATTTCAATAAATTTAAAGATAATGTTTATGGTGCTGTTGCTTCAAGTATTGCAATCGCCTCCTTACCACAACCCACAGATGCTGGATACAACATGTTTAGCGTAGGTATGGGGACTTGGGAAGGTTCACAAGGCTATGCAGTAGGTTTTAGTGGAGTAACTGAGAGCAATAAATATGTTTATAAATTGGCTGCAACAGGAAACTCTGAAG
This sequence comes from Acinetobacter sp. YH12027, assembly GCF_013420085.1. NCBI lineage: Bacteria > Pseudomonadati > Pseudomonadota > Gammaproteobacteria > Moraxellales > Moraxellaceae > Acinetobacter > Acinetobacter sp. YH12027. The sequence continues at coordinate 119,386 of NZ_VOYW01000009.1, read as the reverse complement.
GTGACTTTGGCGCTGGTGCATCGATCGGTTGGCAATGGAAATAACTCAATATTGGAATGTTAAAATTGCTAAATCATAGTTTAATTATTTGAAAGGCATTTGAGTCAAATCAAGTGCCTTTTTACTTTATATTTCTCCATCATGATGAATAAAAAACAGCAATTTGCATTAATAACCATACAAAACTTCTTATTTTCTCTAAATTTAGTCAATGAAAGTGGTTTAAGATGGAGCCATCTAACAAATTGCGTTGATGCAAATATAAAAGGTGAATCTATGAAAATGCTTCGTAAAACCATCTGTGCTATGGCATTAGGTGCAGCGACACTGGCACCGGTTATGAGTACGACAGTATTCGCGGCACCAGTTGCAGCGTCGGAGCAGCAGGCAACTGCCAATTTGGTGAAACAATTATCGGGTATTAAAAGTTTTACTGCTAACTTTCAGCAAACTACAAAAGTGACCAACCCGAAAGCCACTCAAAAGAAAGGTTTAAGTGCGCAGCATATGAACCAGACTTTTACTGGGGTAATGAAAGTTCAGCGTCCGGGTAAATTCTATTGGGAAACAACCAGCCCATCTAAGCAAACCATTGCGACTACAGGTAAAACAGTTTGGATCTATGACCCAGACCTACAACAAGCAGTACGCCAAAGCTTAGATGACCAAGTTGCGAATACGCCTGCATTATTATTGTCGGGTAATACGGCTCAAATCATGAAGTCTTATCGTATTACACAGCCAAATAAGACCAAAACCTATTACACCTTATATCCAAAAAGTGATGATGGCGTGTTTCAAAGCTTAACCATTAGTTTTGGTGCGAAAAATGCGCCGACCTTAATGATTCTCCAAGACTCATTAGGTCAAACAACCCATGTACGTTTCAATAATGTGAAGGTCAATGCGTCTATTCCAGCATCAACTTTTAACTTTGTACCTCCAAAAGGTACGGACATTATTGATCAATAATTGTCATGAACGAAAAAAAGCAGACATCGGTCTGCTTTTTTTATGAAGAAATGTAAAGGACGCAAGCTGAATTTAAGTGAAATTTAGTAGTATGCTGATATTCATAGTTTGCTTAAATGAAGTAACTTGTGGTTTTGATTGTTGCTATAGGGAATTTTGGGATGAAAAAAAATCATATGAATAATATAGCTTGGGCTGTTTCAGCTGTGGTTTTAGTCGGGTCATTAACGGCCTGCCATCCTCGAAATGAACCTGTTGAAGGTGAAACAACGGAACAGAAGCCAGCGGTCGTCGCTGATGCGATTCCACTTATTCAATCTAAATCTGTTGCGATGCAATTACCAAAAGCACAAGCTTGCGATGCGGAAGGTTGTACCCAATATACGATTCAAACGGTTGAAACCAATGTTGATTGGATTAATCAATATTTTACTGACCGAATTAAAAAGGCAGATCCAATTGCATTTTCAACTGAGCCGAATCAAAAAATTGATTTATCGGACAAGACGGATGCAGGCCTAAGTCAAAGTACCACTTCTGTTCGATATATTAGTCAGTGGGGACATATCGCAACTTTTGCGATCGAAAGCTATACCTACGCAGCGCATGCTGCTCATGGCATGTCTCATGTTGAATATGTCAATTTTGATTTAAAAGCCAAAAAACGTTTGGCTTTACAAGATGTCTTGGTCAAAGGTGCAGATGCGAAAGTGATTAGCGCATTATTTGATGCCAACTATATGTGGTTAGATAGTCACGATATTGAACGTTCAAAACTACAATTAAGCGATAATTTTTATTATGGCGCGAACGGGATCGTATTTGCTTATCCATTGTATGAATTGGCGAGCTACGCAGAGGGCATGCCTGAGCTAAAGCTTCCATATTTTATGGCTAAAGGGCTATTTAAACCTGAATATTTACCAAGTTTGCCAAATTACGAAACCAAATAAGACAATTTGCAGCAAGATTATTGGTCTAATAAGGGGCAGCTGTAAGCTCGGTCACTGTATTTTTGAGTGTTAAGAGCTTACACTATAGCCAGTTTTTTTCTTTACTTAAGATTGGCTATGATCGACCCGAAATTACTCAGAAATAATATTGAGGCTGTAAACTTAGCCTTAGCAAAACGTGGTGTTCAACTCAACGTAGCAGAGTGGGCAGACCTTGAAGCTCGCCGTAAGGAAATTCAGTCTAAAACTGAGTCGTTACAAGCTGAACGTAATGCTGGTGCAAAACAAGTTGGTCAAATTAAAAAAGCTGGCGGTGATGCATCTGAAATCATGGCACGTATGTCTGCCATTGGTGATGAAATTAAAGCGGCAGAACTCGCACTTTCTGACCTTCAGGCTGAACTCGAAGCCAAATCTTTATCGATTCCAAATTTACCTCATGAGTCTGTGCCAGAAGGTAAAGACGAAAATGACAATGTTGAAGTTCTAAAATGGGGTACACCACGTCAGTTTGATTTTGAAGTCAAAGACCATACTGATCTTGGTGAAATGATGGGCGGTTTAGAATTTGAAACCGCAACTAAATTGACAGGTACTCGTTTTAGCGTACTCAAAGGCCCATTGGCGCGTTTACAACGTGCAATTACCCAATTTATGTTAAATACACATACCTTGGAAAATGGCTATACCGAAGCTTATGTACCTTATTTGGTTAATGCAGACTCTTTACGTGGTACAGGCCAATTGCCTAAATTTGAAGAAGATTTATTTAAACTTCAAGGCGAAAAAGAATACTACCTGATTCCTACTGCAGAAGTGCCTGTAACCAACTTCGTGCGTGACGAAATCATTGACCCAGAACGTTTGCCATTAAAATATGCAGCGCATACACCATGTTTCCGTAGTGAAGCAGGTTCGTATGGTCGTGATACGCGTGGCTTAATTCGTCAGCATCAATTCGACAAAGTTGAAATGGTTCAAATTGTAAAACCTGAAACTTCGATGGATGCTTTGGAAGAATTAACAGGTCATGCTGAAGGAATCTTGCAAGCGCTTGGTTTACCATACCGTAAAGTCGTGCTTTGCGGCGGCGACATGGGCTTTGGCGCAATCAAAACTTATGATTTAGAAGTTTGGGTACCAAGTCAAAATACCTACCGTGAAATTTCATCTTGCTCATGCATGGGTGACTTCCAAGCACGCCGCATGAAAGCGCGTTACCGTGCTGACCAAAAGAAAACTGAGTTTGTGCACACGCTGAATGGCTCAGGTTTGGCCGTTGGCCGTACTTTACTTGCCGTGATGGAAAACTATCAACGTGCAGACGGTTCAATTGAAATTCCAGCAGTACTTCGTCCATATATGGGCGGTGCTGAATTTATCGATTAATAGTCGATAAAGTGCATACATTTGTGCACAAAAATTGCTTAAGACAATCAGATTTAAACTATTGAGGTCGTGTGTGGATATCTTTCCAATCTCTTTGAAGTTGCAGCAGCAACCTTGTCTGATTGTTGGTGGTGGTCGAATTGCATATCGAAAGGCTGTGCTGCTTGCAAAAGCGGGCGCTCAGCTGACAGTTTGCTCACCTGAAATTGAAGATGATTTATTGACCTTGGTTAATAAAACCCAAGGTCAATATCTCAACTCGATTTATCACGAATCGGTTTATCAAGAAAATGCCATTGCGCTGCGTCAGTTTCGTTTAGTGATTGCAGCAACCAATGACAAAGCGGTCAATCAGGCGGTTTTTGAAGCCTGCGAAGCTGAAAATGTCTTGGTCAATAGTGTTGATGATCCGCCGCATTGCCGTTTTATGGTTCCTGCGATAATTGACCGTTCTCCGCTGGTCATCTCTGTTGCATCTAATGGCACATCGCCAGTGCTTTCACGCCAAATACGCACCCAGTTAGAAAGCTCAATACCGCATGGCATGGGCAAACTGGCTGAGTTCTCAGGTAAGTGGCGCGCAGCCGTTAAATCCAAAATCGTCAATCCAGATGAACGCCGTATTTTTTGGGAAGACTTGTATGCAAGTCCGCTCAAAGAGCAGGTATTTAATGACAATTTGACCGAAGCCAATCGTTTGATTGAACAGGCCATATTGGAATGGAAACAGCCGAAAGGCGAGGTGTATTTGGTGGGTGCAGGGCCGGGTGATCCTGAACTGCTGACCTTAAAAGCCCTGCGTTTAATGCAGCAAGCGGATGTGGTGATCTATGACCGTTTGGTTTCTCAGCCGATTATGGACCTCTGCCGCCGTGACGCTGAAAAAATTTACGTAGGTAAAGCACGATCTAATCATGCTGTTCCGCAAGAAGGCATCAATGCCTTACTGGTGAAATATGCAAGTGAAGGCAAACGTGTCTGCCGTTTAAAAGGCGGAGATCCATTCATCTTTGGCCGCGGCGGTGAAGAAATTCAGGAACTTTTTGCGGCAGGCGTTGCCTTCCAAGTCGTTCCAGGGATTACTGCTGCATCTGGTTGTTCGGCTTATGCAGGGATTCCTTTAACGCATCGTGATTATGCGCAAAGTGTACGCTTCCTGACAGGCCATCTGAAAGAAGGTTCGCCTGAGCTGCCTTGGAATGAGTTGGTTTATCAAAATCAAACGCTTGTGCTGTATATGGGTTTGGTCGGTCTAGAAAAAATTTGTGAGAAACTCATCGCGCATGGGCAGCGTTCAGACATGCCTGTCGCATTGGTTTCTAAAGGGACGACACCTGAACAAAAAGTCGTGGTCGGGACATTGGCAGATATTGCATCTAAAGTCAGTGAATACCAAATTCAGGCGCCTACATTGACCATTATTGGTGATGTGGTGAGTCTGCGTGAACAACTTCAATGGCATGAGCGAGGGTAAGCAACGCAACGCGTTGCCCGAGCGCAAGGCGAAGGCTATGCCTGAGCAAAGAGGATAAGCAGGCTGCTGAATTAATTGTCCAATTGCAAGGCGAAAGCTAAGTATAAAGGATATGAGTAAGTGGATTGTCCTCGTGTAAAGCGAAAGCTAAGCAATGTAGATAAGCAAGCGCTTGTTGTACCATCTAAACTTATGCTACAGCTATAGAAACTATAGCCTGAGCTTTAAGCCATTATTTAACTAAAGAGTAGAGAAAAAAACTGTGATCCATGTTGTTTTATACGAGCCAGAAATTCCTGCAAATACAGGGAATATCATTCGTTTATGTGCCAATACTGGAGCGCAGTTACATTTGGTCAAGCCATTAGGTTTTGAGCTTGATGATAAAAAACTTCGCCGTGCCGGTTTGGATTATCATGAATGGGCGCACATGAAAGTGTGGGAAAACTTTGAAGAATGTCTTGCGGGCTTAAAAGCGCAAGGTATTGAGATGGATGCCATTTATCCATTAACCACCAAAGGTTTTGAAACACCGCATACCTCCAATTTAAACCGTCCTGTGGCGCTGTTGATGGGGCCAGAAACACGTGGTTTGCCGGAAGATGTCCGTATGATGTTCCCGAAAGAACATTGGATTCGCCTACCTATGGCACCAAATTCACGCAGTTTAAACTTGTCTAATGCTACTGCTGTGATTTTATATGAAGCTTGGCGTCAGCAAGGCTTTAAAGAATTGGTCTAAGTGTGATCTGTTCAAAAAGCCGCTCTATCGAGCGGCTTTTTTATTGGGAGTGAACACAGTGAACCATTTACAGCAATGAAGTTTTGTAAAATAAGGGCTTAAAAACTTCAGCATCAATATAAAAATGTGTATAAGAACACTGTGAAGAAATAAAACGGGTACTTAAAACTTGAAATCTATAAATTTAAAAGCTTTTGGTGTCGTATTTGCGACCGGATTCATTTCATCAATGAGTTGGGCTAATCCAACCGTATCAACCACAACGGAACAGACAGCAGTGACCGTCACTGCAACTACAGAAAATGTTCCAGTTGTACCGAAGGTTGAGGTGATCAAGCCTTTTACTAAGGCTGAAATCCAGCAGGGCATGCTGGAAATGCAGCAAAGACAAAATCAGCGTATTGAGGAATGGGGAAAAACACTAAAAGCCGACGATTTTGAACGTTCATGGTATGGTGGTCGTCAATTGAAAAAGTCCAAACGTCAGGAAGTTTGCGGGATCTATCAGGGTTTAGTGAATGAAACCTATGGGTTGGCACAAAAAAATAAAGCAAGATTGAGTCAAGCGGATCAAAAACAAATATCAGACCGCAACCAATTTATTCAAAGCTTAGGTTATGAAAATAATATCGTTGATACCAAGATGGGTTTTAATTGCCGCTTAAAATAAGTGATTTTTATCACTGCTTTGATTTATGTGAATGATCCATGTCCTTGATGTAAAAAATAAAGGACATGGAAAAGCTCGAGATACCTCATGAATTAATCAATTAAATTAAAGTCACTCAGTTCTGTTTGTAGATGTTTTGGATTATTTGCAAACAGCAGTTGACCGCTGGTGTATAACCAACCCAATTGACCTTGCTGCTGAAGACGTTTCAGTAAGACGTCGTTAAATGTCGACGTTGCAAAGACAGTTTCACTAAAGACTTTAAACTCACCGACATTAGTGTTTTCACTGTCTTTCATAAACAGCATGCCGTTTTTGGTGGTTGAACTCATATCTAAAGCACGGCTGACTAAGCGGTAACCGTCTTTTGCTTGCTCATCGATCATCTCCTGTAATTTTAAGCTGCGCTCTACACTATTGCTGCCGGTTGGGTAAGTTTTATAGCGATAGCTGTAAGTGCCATGGTGTGCGCTGCTATTTATACAGGTTGCAACTTTAGGACTATTTTGTTTGCCGTTCAGAACTTCAGGTCGTAAACCTGTGAAATAGCTTTTGAATTGAATAATACGGCAGCCTTGGGCACCCAGTGTATTGAGCATAGTTTCCAGTTGCACTGGTTCTACGAGCGGGGAAACATAGCCGCTGTCATAGGTGTATGTCGCGGTATCGTTTTCTTTTTTAATGAAATAATCTTTGAAATTCAGGGCATTGGTTGGTCTGACGCTATGCAAGTATTGATAGCCTGATTTGCCTTTTTCATTTAACTGATTACGCCATGTAAAATATATGTCAGCGGTAGAGGGTGCTGCACGGTCTGCAACAATATGATTGAAACGCGTATTTTCATTGGCAAGTTTCATGTAGCTATTAACATTACCATTGTCCAGGGTTTTAGTATCATAGCCAATTAACTTATAACCGCTTTGTCCCATTGTATTGAGCTGAGCCAAGAAGTTTACTGTGTCGGTGGTATTAATAAAATTCTCAGACTTAAAATCTGCAGTTGTGATTTTGGTTTTCGGTTTTAAATTGGTGAAGAATTCATTGGAATTTTTTGTATAGCAGCGGCTGTCCTTGAGTGGGTCGGTAATTAGACCTCGTTGCATGATAATATAGCTTGGATTTGAAATCGTCGCGTTAATTACACAGAAAGAATTATTATTTAAAAAAGTTAAGACACGATTGCTCGTCGCGCCACCTCTGACTGGTTGAAACTTAATCGAATGATATTCAAAGTTATTTAGTGTCGCAGCCGGCTGTATTTCACTCATGACCATGTCATGAAGTAATTGATAGCGTTTGGAAATAAATTCACCGCTGCAAGTTTTACTTGAACTATTGTGTACCGCATATTTTAGTTCTTCGTTCACTGCACTGACTGAGTTTTCACTGGTTTTATGAATTGAAATTTGTGGTAAATCGCAATTATTGTTACCGAGGGCAGAATTCCCTTGAATCCATTCTCCTGTGAATTTATCCGCTACAGTTGTTGGCGTTGGCGTTGGCGTTGGCGTTGGCGTTGGCGTTGGCGTTGGCGTTGGTGTAGGTGTAGGTGTAGGTGTAGGTGTAGGTGTCGCGCCATCATCATTGGAGCTTGATCCACCACAGCCCACCAATGTCGTAAATACAGCAGCGATAATGCTGATTTTGTGATTATTATTCATGACTAGTGCTCAATAGAGTAAAGTTGTTATGTACGGCTGATGCGGTTGTATAAACATTTAAAATCAAGATTTATTGAACAAGGTGTGATTCAATCCAGCCATTGCCATGTTCTGTAGTGACTTCTATCAAACCTGTTTTAGTCATGTTTCCCGCAAAAATAATATCTGCATTTTTTGACAGTTTATTAATGACTTGGCTCGATTTATCGGCAGTTTTATAAAGCGGTAGATTATTAATTTTAGGTCTAAGTTGCTGTCCCATACTGAAACCATTTGCAGCATAATTTGAATTAGTCGTGGCCTGACTGCCTGTCCATTCTTTTGCGGTATTCGATACTTCTTTGGATGTTTCATTAAATTGATTCAGTGTATTTCTTAAATCACGCATGGTATCGGCAAAACCTGCATATACCGGTATTGAAGCTAAAGACAGACTGCTAACAATGACTAAATGACGAATTTTCATGAACTTTCTCCTTTACTTTGTTATGTCATTCCGCATGAGTTTTGTCGGATTCATAACATTCGCGGTGTTTAAATAATTATAAAATGCGAAAATTTAGCATTTTTAAAATAGATCATTTATACTTCACTTGTAAAGAGGGTGGAGTGGTGAAAATGAATGTAGAAAGCCAGAGTGAACATCTAAAGCAAAGTAAAAATTGGTATCAGTCCTTACCGACGGAATGGCAAAATTGGTTGAATGAAAATATTGAAAATGGTTGCGATGTACAGAAAATAAGTCTAATTTTACAATCACATGGATTAAGCCCAAGGGCGGATCAATACTTATTTTCTGATGCAGACCAACTTTCAGAACAGCTGCAAAATGAACTTTTGGACTACAGTCTTGAGGGCTTAGAGACAGATGAAATTTTAGAAAAAATTAAGCAAAAAAATATTTCAAATCATTTGATCATTCAGTTTTTAAAGCGTGTAAACAATAACGTAATTTTTAAAAAACTGAAGCAAGTACAGCAACAGCAGAATAAACAGCGTTGGCTATTACAGGTGATGGGTCAATTGAATCAATTGAACGACCACATTCCATCCACAATCGATTGCATAGAAACACCTGATTTTGAAACATTTATAGAGCGGTATTATAGCCAGATGCGACCAGTCATTTTAAAAGGTGGGATACAACATTGGCCTGCACTGCATAAATGGAGTCCTGATTATTTTGCACAGCATTTTGAAAATGAGTTGGTTGAAGTCCAGATGCATCGTGAGCAGCATCAAGATTTTGAAAAAAAATCGGTACAATTGAAACGTATTATTTTGATGCAAGATTTTGTCGCACAAATTAAAGCCACTAAGCACAGCAATGACATTTATTTAACTGCGAATAACGCCGCTCAAAATAAGCAATTTATGCAAAAGATTAGTGAAGATCTAGGTGACTTCGCCAAAGCTTATTGTCAAAAAGAGATCAAAAATCGACATTTTTTATGGTTTGGCCCTGCAGGCACATTTACACCACTGCATTATGACTTAACCAATAATATGTTGGCACAAATCTATGGACGTAAAAAAGTGACTTTGATTCCTGCATGGCAAATGCCGTATATGTATAACGATCATTGGGTATTCAGTCAGGTTTCAGACGTCGCAAAGGCTGATCTAGCAGACTATCCATTGTTAGAAAAAGTGACGCCATTTGAGTGCATTTTGCAACCAGGGGAAACCTTATTTATCCCAATTGGTTGGTGGCATAGTGTTGAAAGTTTAGATATCTCGATCAGTGTTTCTTTTACGCATTTTAATGTAAATAATCATTTTTTTACTGAATATCCTCAAGATCTCATCAGATAAAAATTGTGAAGTAGATTAAACAATGCGAAAATTTCACTTATGCAGTCTAATTTTCATGGCAATTCAATGAGCAAACTTCTCACTAATGAGGCAGATCAAAATTTACAGCAAGTATTGGTGCTGATGAATGAGCTGAGCCAATGGCTGATTCGCTCAGGTGTGGGATATACCGAGTTTACTGCTGCATTGAAACCGGTTTTTTTCCAACAAGCTGTACAAGAGTTAGAGCGTATCGATCAAAAACCGACGATTTCCGCGATCAGTTTACTTTCTGGCCTGCACCGTAAAGACGTGACTGCTTATAAAGAAGTGATTTCTGAGGGTAAGGATCTGACTGAAGCAACTGTTTCGGAGCCAATTAGTGTGCCATCACGTGTGATTGGTTTGTGGCTTGCAGAAGGCTGGGGGGATTCATTGCCCTTTAGTAGTGAGTCGGAAAATAGTTTTGAAATGTTAGTGAAACGTATCTCCACCGAGCGCCATCCACGTTCGGTACTCAATGAGCTTGTTCGTTTGGAAATTGCCACTGAAAAAGATGGACAGGTGTATTTACAACAACGTCGTTTTATTCCAGATCCTTCGCAGTTAGAAGCACGTAAAATTTTAACACGAAATGTTCAAGCGCATTTAGAAGCGGGTTTGCATAATTTATTGAATCCTGATGAAATACCTTACTTAGAACAAGCCATTTGTGCTGACGAATTAACAGAAGAATCGATTAATAAATTACATGAAATGAGCTTAGAGCTTTGGCAGAAATACTCACTACAACTTTTAAAACTTGCCGCGGAGCGTTGCGCAATGGATGACGGGAATCCTGAAGCAAATCGTGCATTTCGCTTTGGAGTTTATCAACATGATGCGAAAATTAAATTTTAAAATACTGACACTTTGCAGCCTGATGTCCATATTGTCAGGCTGTGAAATTGATTTTTTTTCGAGCGGTGGGGTAACGATCGAAGGCACAGGTGATCCAATCATTGATATCGGTCATGCAGGGGATGGCCGCGGAACAATTATCTTGGGGACACGATATTTAGAGTTTTCAGCTTCCGTGCAGGATTCTTGTTATGGCGTGGAACGTAAATTAGCCTTCCTCAATCCATTTGATCGTCAGTCGATTGACACAAAAACGTATGTAGAAATACCTGCTGCCCAAGCGGATCTTAATTCGCAAAATGTTCAATTGATCTTAAAAAATACCAATAGCGTACCAGTCACCATTCATTTGCAATGTGATATGCCATTAACCATGCAATTATTCGAGCAGGTTAGACCATATTTTCCAAAACAAGTATGTGATACACCTATAGATATCAAACTCTATCCACAACAACAGCATATATTTGAAGCAGCTGTAAATTTAGAGACTGTTGAAGATGGTATATGGTCACACGGTGATGGAGCATCGGTTGAATTAAAAGGCAATACACCAGACAAGTGTGAAGAAATTTCAATTCAATTTCAGCAATCTAGAAAATTCATACAACCTTAATTGGTATATTTAAAACAAAAAAGGCGCTTTAAGCGCCTTTTTTGTTTAGAGATAAACTTGATTAGAATTTATCATCAAATTCGTTATGTTGTGGTGCTGGGTGTTTAAAACCTTTAGTTTTATAACCAAGGTATAAAATACCGAACATTGCCCACCATAAACCATATTTCAAAGCAGTTTCTTCAATTTCTAACCACATCGCAAAGATACTGATAAAGCCAAGCATTGGAATAACGACAAAGCTAAAAATATCTTTGGCTGTTTTTGTGCGGCCATCACGAAGTGCATAACGTGAAATCACAGATAAGTTCACGAAAGTAAAGGCTGTCAATGCACCAAAACTAATCATCGAAATGACAATATCAAGATCCATAAAGCCCGCAGTTAATGCAACCGCACCTACAATCATGATGTTGTACGATGGTGTGAAGTTTTTCGGACTAATATGACCAAAGATCTTCTTGTTAATGACGCCATCACGCCCCATTACGTACATCAGACGTGATACACCGGCATGTGCAGAAATACCTGATGCCATTACTGTCACAATCGCAAAAGTTAAAACATAGGATTGGAACAGTGAGCCGCCGACGAGCAAGAGTATCTCTGGCTGTGTTTCAGCAATATTCTTGAAATAGTTACCCGGCTCAGCAGGGAAGAACAGCTGCATGAAGTAGGTACTAATAATGAAGATAATCCCTGCGATTAAAGCAGTTAAGAAAATCGCTTTCGGCAGTGTTTTCTCAGTATCTTTTGTTTCTTCTGCCAATGAACTTAATGAGTCAAAACCAGTGAACGAGAAGCACAGTAATGTTGCACCTGTAATCAGCGCACCCACAGACGTCAGCTCATTCCAGAATGGCTCAAGGCTCCATAATTGGTAGCGTTCTGCCGCAGAAATCGGGCCATCAGCATTGAAGCCCATTTGAAGCTTGCTGTAGACCATCCACGTGAAAATACCAATTACTAATAACTGCACAAGTACAATCAGGCTGTTAAAGTTAGCAACAAAACGCGCGCCGCGTAAGTTAATTCCAGTCATGAATGCCGTTAGCACAATGACCCATACCCAGTGGTTTACTGTTGGAAATAGTGCTTCAAGGTAAATCACTGCAAGAATAATATTCACCATTGGAGACAGCAGGTAATCTAGCCATGATGACCAGCCCACCATGAAACCAACGTTCGGGTGAATGGATTTTTGAGCATAGGTATACGCCGAACCCGATGATGGATAGCGACGGATCATATGTCCATAACTGATAGAGGTAAACAAAATTGCAATCAGGGCAATAATGTAAGATGTCGGCACGTGTCGATGACTTTCTTCAGAAACTAGACCGAAGGTATCGAACAAGGTCATCGGCTGAATATAAGCCAAACCAATAATAATAATGTGCCAGAGTCCAAGCGTTTTTTGCAGTTTAGCTGCCGATTGAGTCCCAGAGATATTTGTCAACGGCGTTATCCTCTTATCGTTGATCAAGGATCAGTCATATTCTAAGGATCGTTTGAGACGAACGATCCCCCCTACGTTTTAAAACAAAAGTGCGCCAATCTACTCCAAATTGGTACATTTTGTCAGTAACTTTGAAATTATTTTTAGCAGAAATTATGCCAGTTTGATTAAAAAATAACTGATATTGTGTTCTGCAAGTGAAAAGCCCGATGTTTAAAAAAACATCAGGCTTAATTTTTCGCTATATTCGCTTATTTTTCAGCAATTACCAAGCTTTTTTTAGAATAGTTTTGAGGTCTTCTAAGCTGGCTTCTTTAGGATTATAAATAATCGATCCATCATTCAGTGCTTTCTCTGCCACTTCATCTAATTGAGCTTCTGTCACCTTGCCAGTTTCACTCAAAGTACGAGGTAATTTGGTCAAACTAAACAAGCGGTCACGCATGGCTAAAAGTGTTGAAATGGCTTTTTCAGCGCGGAGGTTGGCCGGCGTTTGTGCATAAATATCAGGGCCAGCCAGTGGTAATAGCAATTCAGCAATCTTATCGCCATTTACTTCTTTGTTGTATTCCAACACATACGGCAGGAATAAGTTCATGCATAAGCCGTGGGGCAGGTGAGCGACTGCACCCAGTGCATGACCTAATGAATGCACTAATCCAACCATCGAATTCGAAAATGCAATTCCTGCCATCGTAGAAGCTTGTGCAAGTTCTAAGCGACCATGTGCATCGCTGGTATTATCTAATACACCAAATAAGCTATTGCTAATTTTCTTGATTGCGGCAGTTGCATAGGCATCTGAAATCGGGTTCGCCGCCATGCACGTATAGGCTTCAATGGCATGCGTCATCGCATCCATCGCTGTCATCGCCGTAAGATGAGGTGGCAAAGTTTGCGTCATACGTGGGTCAAGAATTGCCGCATGTGGCATCAAATAATTCGATGCAAAGGCCATTTTTACATTCTTTTCAGGGTCAGAAACCACAGCGACCATAGTCACTTCTGAACCTGTACCCGAGGTTGTTGGAATCACAAAAAATGGTTTTAACGGTTTTGGTAAGTTGTGCGCACCTGAGTATTTCAGTAAGTCATCGCCACCTTCAGACACCAAGATATTGGTTGCCTTAGAGGTATCAATGACTGAACCGCCACCGACTGCAATAATGGCATCACATTGGTTGTCGCGGTAAAGTTGAGCCGCTTTACGTACGGTTTCTAAACTTGAGTCTGGCGGAACATCATCAAAAATATATCCAATCACCGTCTCGGTGCTTTCAAATGCCGCTTCAATCGGTGCAAGTAATTGATTACTGCGAACGCCTTTGTCGGTAATGATCATGGGACGTTTAGCACCCAAAGTAGACAGTTCGAATGGGATGTGTTCTAAAGCAGCATGGCCAGCAATCACTTTTACAGGACAGAAAAATTCGTAATATGGTTTAGCCATGTGTTATGTGCTCCGTTTTAAATAAGACTGGGCTACTTTTAAATAAATATTTGCAGCACCGCTCAGTTTTTCTTTTAGGCTTAAATGTGTTGGATATTCTTTGACAGCCAATTCAGCCACCAATTTAGGTAAAATTAATGCTTCCATTTTGTTGAGACAACGCACCAGTCGGATCGCATAAGACAAATCACCATCGGCGATCATGCGGTCATTGGCAAAGGCTTGTGCGGTACTTTCTTGAAATGAGAAGACCAAAAAGGCATGACTCAAATGCTTAAACGTAATGGTTAAGTCCGGCTTTTGAGTGCCGGGTGTGAGGAGTTTGAGTTGGTGGTCTTCCGTGACTTGCGCGACAAATGCAGCACCATTAGGAAAAACGTTCATAGATAAAATAAAATTAACTGGAAATTTAGCAACTTCTTGTTTAATTTCTTCATCGACCTGGCTCGCCATGACCAGACCTCTGCCAATCACATCCATCATGAGTTTGACATAGGCCTGCTGGAGCGCGGGTTTAACGGATTTAGTTGCAATCACGTGTACATCCCTTATCTATAATTATTAAATTTAGAGCTTTTACTCTAAATTATTTTATTTGAGAAAGCAAAGTCTTTTATAGTTGTTTGACTGTTACGTCTTTAAAGTAACCACTGTTTTTCAAAGTATCAATGATATCGACGCATAAGTTTTCAAATTTAGGGTAGTCCTGTACTAAATCTTGTATGCGTACCATTTCCAATCCTGCATAGCCACATGGATTGATGGTATGAAAACCAAATAAATCGCAATCAATATTCAGTGCTAAACCATGATATGAACGACCTTTACGAATTTTAAAGCCCAATGAACCAATTTTTCGTTCATTGACATAAACACCCGGCGCATCAGGCTTGGCATAAGCTTGAATACCATATTTGTTCAGCAAATCGATCATGATGGTTTCGGCATACGAGACCAATGTACGAACATTCCAGCCCAAACGGTTTAGGTCAAACATGAAATAAGCCACCAATTGACCCGGCCCATGCCAAGTGACTTGTCCACCGCGGTCTGTTTGTACCACAGGGATGTTACTTTGCACCAAAATATGTTCAGGTTTACCAGCTTGCCCCTGAGTTAATACGTCGGGATGCTGTAATATCCACAGTTCATCAGGCGTGTTTTCATCGCGCTGTTCAGTGAGTGTTTTCATCTCTAAAAAGCGGTCTGCATAAGGGGTCAGGTGGTTATATTGACGAATGATTAATTCGGGTTTTTGAACAGTTTCAGTCACGTATTGCGTGTCCTTTTCTATCAAAGTTATGTATGGATTATAATGAATTAAGCGTACAAAAGGGGGTTAAATACTGAATACTTGAAGGGATCACTATTGTATTTAGACATAAAAAAACACGCTCTAAAGCGTGCTTTTTTAATTGTATCAACAGAATTACAGCGCAGTACGAATGTGTTTACAAGCTGCTAAATCCGCATAGACCGCATGTACTTGTTCTAACTCTTCGAAACGTAATTGAGCAGTAATTGAATGATATTTACCTGTGCGAGATGGCGTTACCGTCATTTTGCTGCCATCAAAATCAGGAAAATGTTTAACAAAAATTTCATTCACTGCAAGGCGAAGTTCTTCACCAGCATTACCAATCAATTTAATTGGGTAGTCCATAGGGAAGACCCAAAGATGCTCTTGCAATTCACGTGAAGGAGCGCGATTAGTCATATCAGTCATGGGACACCTCATTATTTAAAAATACCTGCAATGAGCAGGTATTTGGAATCATTTGCTACATGCTCATAATATGGGGTGGAAAACCCCATATTCAAGCCTGCATTGTCCTAGTTATAGGTTAGTCATTCTCAAGGAATGAACGCAAATGCTCTGAACGTGATGGATGGCGAAGTTTACGTAAAGCTTTCGCTTCAATCTGACGAATACGTTCACGTGTTACGTCAAACTGTTTACCCACTTCTTCCAGAGTATGGTCTGTTGGCATATCGATACCAAAACGCATTTTCAAGACTTTTGCTTCACGTTCAGTCAAGTTTTCAAGAACTTCACGTGTTGCTTCTTTTAAGCCTTCAGACGTTGCAGCATCAATCGGAGAGGTGATGTTGCCGTCTTCAATGAAGTCACCAAGATGCGAATCTTCATCATCACCAATTGGTGTTTCCATTGAAATTGGTTCTTTCGCGATTTTAAGCACTTTACGAACTTTCACTTCGTCCATTTCTAGACGTTCACCTAATTCTTCTGGTGTCGGTTCACGACCCATTTCTTGAAGAAGTTGGCGAGATACACGGTTGATCTTGTTAATGGTTTCGATCATGTGTACTGGAATACGAATAGTACGTGCTTGGTCGGCAATCGAACGTGTAATCGCCTGACGAATCCACCAAGTTGCATAAGTAGAGAACTTATAACCACGACGATATTCAAATTTATCCACCGCTTTCATCAAGCCGATGTTACCTTCTTGGATCAAGTCGAGGAATTGCAAACCACGGTTGGTGTACTTTTTCGCAATCGAAATTACCAAACGTAAGTTGGCTTCAACCATTTCCTTTTTCGCACGGCGAGCTTTTGCTTCACCAATCGACATACGTTTAGAAATGTCTTTGATGCCTTTAACATCTAAGCCAAGTTCTTTTTCGATGTCAGCGATTTTTTGTTGGAATGCCAGAACGTCAGGGCGGACTTTTTCAAGATAGCCTTTCATTTCTGCAGGTGCTTTAGCAATTTGTTCATCTAACCAAGCAAAGTTAGATTCTTGACCTGGGAAAGACGTACGGAATTGAGTACGGTCCATACGACCACGACGTACGGCATAACGCATGACTTCACGTTCAGAAGTACGGATTTGGTCATGGGTATTACGGATCAAATCAGAGATGATGTCGAATAAACGTGGTGTAAATTTGAACATCATGAACACAGTCGCAAGTGCTTCAAGTGCAGCAGCAGCTTCTTTACTGTTACGTCCATTTTTTTCAATAGCAGCTTTAGTCACTAACCATGCTTGTTCGAGCTCAGTAAAACGTGCTTTAGCAATTTCAGGATCTGGACCAGATTCGCCTTCAGAATCATCATCACCTTCAGACTCTTCGTCTTCATCGTCATCATCAAGTTTGACATCTTTGGTCGGCTTGTTGGTAGACGCTTCGTCTTCATCGATCTCAGAATCTTCTTCGTCGATCACTTCAGGGATGGCTTCGTCAGATTCAGGATCTAAATAACCAGAAAGAATATCAGCTAAACGGCGTTCACCCGCTTCATAATCTTTGTATTCTTGCAGTACAACTTCGACCGCATTTGGCCAATAAGCAATAGAGTGTAAAACGTCACGAATACCTTCTTCGATACGTTTTGCAATGCTAATTTCGCCTTCACGTGTCAAAAGTTCAACTGTACCCATTTCGCGCATGTACATACGCACAGGGTCAGTGGTACGACCGGGTTCATTTTCAACAGATGCAAGTACAGCAGCGGCTTCTTCTTCAGCAACTTCGTCAGTCGCTTCGCTGCCACCTTCAAACATTGTATCGTCAGATTCTGGTGCACGATCATGTACCGGAATACCCACGTCATTCAACATCTGAATGATGTCTTCAATCTGTTCACTTTCGGTGATTGAGTCCGGGAGATGATCGTTAACCTCGGCGAAAGTTAGGTAACCTTGCTCTTTGCCTCGGCTAATCAGAGCCGCTACTTGAGAAGTAGGGGAAGTCATATCGCTCATCTTTGCTTACTCTTCGTTGAATCTGTGGCAGTAAAAAACCGTGCATTTTAGCACGATCGTCTCATTAAATCTTGTGAATAGCTGGCTTATCCCATTAGGACGGTACAGCATCAAGCTGTCCAATGAGATATTAAAAATTTAAATTCAGTAATTTAGGTGGGGCTGAAATTGTTGTTTTCAAGTTCATCCCATGCATCGATTATTTTACGAGTCATCTTTGACTGTCATAAAAATGAAGGACGCAGGGTGGATTATATCATGCCACAGGTTTTGGTAAGAAAAAAAGCCCTATTTTTAAAGTTTAGTTGTTAAAAAAACAAATAAAACTTGACAATATTTTATATCCCATATAAATAGCGGCTAGACCCCTTCAATTTTTTTCATTATGAGGTAGTTTTGGTGTCTTCTACAGATTTTGAACTAGATGATAACTACGGTGATGATGATGTGAATTTCGATGAGGCCAGTGCAAAAACTAGCGCGAAAGAATCGTTAGAAAAGCGCCGACTTATTGATGACCTTCTGGCTCAGCGCCGTCTTGAACGTGAGCTTAAAGATTTTGATTACGACATCGACGATGACGATGATTTTGATGACGAAGAAGACTAAATAGCGATTTAGCATAGCGTTTGAAAATGCTATGCTTACACATTAAGTTTCTAACTCTGGATTTGAAATGAGTGCTTTAGATTTAGACCTTTTGAGTGACTATCTAGACGGCGATGACAACGAGCATGGTCTAGATTTTGCAGCGACTCATGGTTTTTTGTGTGCAATTGCAGTAGGCCCAGCTTTTGATAAATGGCTAGACGAACTTTTTGATAACAATCAGAAAAAAGTACCTGCTGAAATTATTGCACAAGTAAAAGCATGGCTCGAATCGATTCGTCAGAATCTTGCCAATGAAGATGGTATTGAATTTCCATTTGAAATTGAAGAAGCCGATGTTGAATCAAGTCTTGGTGACTGGAGTGTTGGCTTCGTTGATGCCATGTTCCTAAACGAAGATGCATGGTTCACCGACGAGTTTGAAGAACAATTGGTAGATTTAACTTTGCCAATCATGGTGTTCAGCGGCATTGATGAAGAAGATCCACAAATGGAATCTTTCCGTCGTAATGGTCAGTTGATGGATGAACTTGCAGAAGAAATCCCAACCAATTTGAACGAATTATATTTGATGTATCACACACCAAATTAATTTCGACGAAATTTAAAAAAAGCACCTTGGGGTGCTTTTTTTAGCGCTATACCTTTTCAATTCAAAGTTAGTCTAAAGGCTTAACTACGTTTGGCTTTTAAGAAGCTCTTTGCCATCCATCCAAAAGATAAAGCCAACATGAGATAATGGATGAATAAGGTAAAGCTGATAGCAAGCAGCCAGACCCAAGCGGGTAATTGCGTTAGCGCCATTTGAATAAAGGCTTGGGTTTCAGGGAATATTAAGAGACAAATGACTGTAGCAACGACACTGATGAGAACCGAAGCTAAAATACAGCTCCAAATCAAAGTTCGCTTTTCTAACTTATTTGGCACTCGCTGATGGTCTTTAACAAAGCTGGATGCCGCAGCAAAACCGCCCACGATGAGACAGGTAATGGATGAACCACCGGGTAAATCAAAGAAAGACTCTATGGCTGCGACAGCGACCATGGCGAGGGCATAAGCAATGCTAAATGTGATGATGTATTTTTTCATTATTTAATGTTCATGTTTTCGTTTTATAAAGAGCGAGTATAGCTTGCCCGAAGTTTCTTCACTCAATTTTAAGTTTCAGTGAAGGGTATTGATTCAAATTCTAACGGAATAAGTTAAAAAAATTTATAATTTTTTAGCGCAGTAGTCTGCATACCAACCGTAGGCAATATGAAATATCGTGCCATGAATGGCGACCATGCAGAGCATAATTACAGCAGTTAGCCCAATGCCTGCATTATCCACAGACTTCATAATGCTTTCGGCATTGGGATTCATCAGCACCAAGAACAGCACAAAAAAGCTACCAATGATGATTGCAACGGCACTGGAGCCCCAAACCAGTTGGATCTTTTCATGGTTGCTAGGCACACGTTGTTCTTTCTTTACAAAATGCCCAACGCTGATTAATGCACATGCCACCAATGTAGGAATTAATGTAATACCACCAAGATTTAATCCAAAAATTAATACGGTAATCAAAAGCACCAAGGCGATGCTATAAACAGCAGCAAAGTGTAGGAGATAGTGTTTCATTTAAGCCCCAAAACAAAAAATTAACGAGGTCGACGTTGATGTCGACGGTACAAAATCCAAGCAATAATGATGACTGTGATCAGAATAATCACATGGCCAACTTTACTAAATATTTGCTGCATTAACTGCTGATTTTCACCTAAATAAAAACCCATACAAGCTAAAAAAGTGGTCCAAATAATCGTACCTAAACCACTATAAAACATAAACTTCCAAAATGGCATGCGGCTCATTCCAGCAGGAATACTAATGAGAGAACGCACAGCTGGAATCATTCGTCCGAAAAATACAATGCGGTGACCGTATTGCTCAAACCATGCTAGAGATTTTTTTACATCTGCCGATTTGATAAATAAATACTTTCCATAGCGATCGACGAAGTGAAAGATGGATTCATGCTTAAATTTATAGCCAATCCAATATAGCAATGCAGCCGCCAGTAAAGAACCGACACAACCTGAAATAATGACACCAATGAGGAGTAGTTGACCTTGGGAGGCAGAATAGCCAGCCGAGGGCATAATGATTTCAGAGGGGATTGGGGGGAAGACATTGTCAAGAAACATGAGCAGGGCAATACCGAGATAACCCAATTGTTCCATGATTGAAATGATCCATTCAGTTAAAGTCATGGTAGCTAAGGCAGAGAAAAGGTGTATTTATCCTATGTTGAAAAGCGCAGTGGGTAAAGTTCCGTTTTAAATATTCCTGAAACCACCTAAGCAAAAACAACAAATGTTGAGTTCATCTTGTATTAAGTAGCACGTAGGCTTAATGAGAAGGAAAATGTATGAATGAGTGATGGTATTGAGCAATGCTGAGTAATAGTAAAACTGAATAATTGATAGGCATAGAGTACGGTTTTTATATTACTGAGTTTACGCTGTGCAGTTTGGATTTTATTTTTGATTTTGGCGCTTTAGCAGCCTTAAAAATCGTTTTATATACTGAACAGCGTAGGACAAAGTTGCAATAAGTAGCTTTGCAAGGTGCGCAAATTAATCATCATGTTCCATATTTAACAGTGTGTGAATATAGACTTGGCGTAAGCTCAGAGATAAAGCAAATGGAATCACACAAAGTCCAAGAATGTTGAGCATAGTGGGTTGTAAGTGCAATGTATAAGCAATAAATAAGGCAAAAATTGCACCAATGCATGTAGCAATACTGACTATCAAAATATGCGACTGTTGGTTAAGGAGGTGTTTTAATTCTCCTACACTTTCTTTTACACGGGGAGCGGGTAAAACAAGGTGCCTTGAGGTTGCAATTGGAGAGTTGATTAATTTTGGCATAATGCTTTCCTTTTCAATTATCTATAATGATTTTCTCAGATCAATTGATCAGAATAAGCATAAATGCGCGAACTGATTCTCGTAAATAACCAGATATAGTTATTTTGTCAAAAAAATTAAGTCACTGTTGAGAATGCGTAAAAAAAGCCCTAAAAATAGGGCTTTTATTTATATATCGTTACAACAAATTTTCCTTAGAGACGCTTACGTTTTGCTGCCACAATTTGTGATTGACGCATACGGAAGCCTGCTTTTTGCTGTTCAGTGGTTTTGTCGATACAGTATTTGCATGATACGCCGTGTTCGTAGCTCGGAAGTTCAACTTCAGCAGGAGCCAGTGGCCAACCGCATGCGTGACATTTGATATTTTCGCCTTCTTCCATACCGTGAGTGACAGCAGTACGACCGTCAAATACGAAACATTCACCTTCCCACATGCTTTCTTCAACAGGGGTTTCTTCTAAATATTTTAAGATACCGCCTTTAAGGTGATAAACCTCATTAAAGCCTTCTTGAAGTAAAAGTGAGGTTGATTTTTCACAGCGAATACCGCCTGTACAGAACATGGCAATTTTCTTATCTTTATGCTGCTCAAGCTCTTTTTTCACGTATTCAGGGAATTCACGGAAAGTCTCAGTTTTCGGGTCAATCGCACCCTTAAATGTACCTGCTTTGTACTCATAGTCGTTACGTGTATCAATTAGGATTACGTCATCACGTGTAATTAGTTCATTCCATTCTTTAGGATCAAGATAGTGACCGACTAAATCACGTGGTTTCACTTCCACACCTAAAGTCACGATTTCTTTTTTCAGTTTGATCTTCATTTTACGGAATGGTTTATCCGCACTATGCGATTCTTTGTATTCCATCGCATTGAATCCTTCGTTGAGAAGGAACTGATGGATGATATCTACAGATTTACGGTCACCAGCAACTGTACCGTTAATACCTTCACCTGCCACAATTAGAGTACCGCAAAGGTTGATGGTTTTTACCAAGTCTAAAAGACGTTGTTGAAGATCAGCAGGATCTTGAACTTCTTTGAATTGATAAAGTGCGGCAACAACCCAACCAGAGGTCGCTTGCTGTTCTACAGGTGCAAGCTGTTCTACAGTAGCGTTCATGGAGTACTCCAAATGAATAAAACAGGATAAAAATTAAGGCGCACATTCTACCGCGATTTGGATGAATAAGCGAGTAATGCGGTGGCTTTTAGCCACACATTTCATCATGGCTTCATTTCAGCAGTTTTAGCGTGTATAGTCATGCCGAGTTGTTTCTATCCCATAAATATTGATTGAATGGAGCCGGTTTTGAGTACTGATCGTCGAATTGCCTCGTTGACCCCATGTGCAGGGCGTTGTTCTACGGTATTTGGTGATTCAGTCTGCCGTGGTTGCCGCCGCTTTAACCATGAAGTCATAAAATGGAATACCTATACAGCCGAGCAACACACGGCCATTTGGTGTCGTTTAGATGCGCAGTTAGATCAAATTTTAATACCGATGTTGCCGCAAGCAGATATCGTTCATGTCGAAGGCTTTGTTTTGTCTAAGCGAGTTCGCTTACGTCCAGATGCAAGTAAAGGCCGTAAACTGTATCACGCACTCAAGCTCTGCGAAAAAAACCGTCATTTCACAGATGAAAGTGGACTCGGGATACATTACAAACAGGTGCGACCGTTGTGGGATGAATTTGAGCGTCGTGTTTTAGCACTCGCCACAGCCAGCTATGATTTGGCATTTTTAAGAGCAGATGCCATTCGCTTGCATTTATTGCAAAACATGGATGAAGAGGACTAAGTCCTCTTTTTTTATTTATGAAATTTATCGTGATGTAAAAAAAATAAGTGAAGGAATCTCAGCGTGAATTATTCGGAGTACTTTTTATATTGTGTGGCCGTCATCGTAATGATTGCAACACCTGGACCTGTCATGCTGTTGGTCGCGAGTGCAGGTTTACAAGGCGGATATAAAAAGGCATTTCAAACCATTGTCGGGACAAATTTTGCGTCACTGATTTTGATTGTGCTGTCAGTGTGTATTTTAAAAGGCATTTTAAATGTGAATGCGCACTGGCTCGATGGCATTAAAATACTGGGTTGTATATATATTGCTTATATTGGGTTTGATATTTTAAAAGAAGTGATGACACAGCCCACTGAGCAATCTCTGCAGTTAAAAGCAGCTCAAGGGGGCTTTAAGCAAGGACTGATCGTGGGGATTTCAAATCCTAAGGATATTATTTTCTTTGCTTCATTTTTTCCGCAGTTTGTAGGAATTACTCCTCATCTTGATCTGAGTTTAATTGTGTTGACCCTCAGTTGGATCGTTTTAGATTTTGCGACCTTGTCTTTGGTGTATTTATCTTTTCATCGATTGTCGAAATCACGTTGGTATAAAAAATTGTTGGCCCTGTGTGGGTTGATTTTAGTGGTGGTTGCCATCTATGGCATCTATAGCACATTCACGGCTTAATTCTTAACTTGAAATGTGCAGTAAAAAATAAAAAGGCTGATTCAATCAGCCTTTTTATGAACGTGTAGAGCTTTAATTTATTCGAACTAGAGATTGTGCTGTAAGCGATATTGCACAATTTCGTCAATGGTGAGTACAGTCAAATGATGGGTTTGTGCATACGCTAAAACTTGTACGCCATTCGCCATCGTACCGTCTGGGTTGGTTAATTCACACAAAACACCTGCAGGTTTTAAACCGGCTAGACGGGCCAAATCAATAGTCCCTTCAGTATGTCCACGACGGGTCAATACGCCGCCTTCACGCGCACGTAAAGGAAAAACATGACCCGGACGGTTTAAGTCAGCAGCAACAGCACCATCTTTAATTGCGGCTTTGACTGTAGTTGTTCGGTCTTTTGCAGAAACTCCAGTAGTAACACCTTCCGCCGCTTCAATGGTGACGGTAAAGGCAGTTTTAAAATGGCTAGAGTTATCAGACACCATGGGTGGAAGTTCTAAATGATTAGCCTGAGCATCGGTTAAACACAGGCAGACAATCCCTGAACCGTCACGAATCATACGTGCCATGGTTTCTACAGTGAGTGTTTCTGCAGCAACAATCAGGTCGGCTTCATTTTCACGGTCAAAATCGTCCATGACTAAAACAGGCTTGCCATGACGAATGTCTTCTAAGGCTTGCAGCATGCGCTGTTCTGCAGGTGGAAGGGCAGAAAAGAAAATTTCGGGTTGAATTAAACTAGACATTGAAACGCTCGCGTAAATTTTAGATACGGTTGAACATTTCAGGACATGTGAAATAGTGGCGTTACGATATATATTGAAAATGATCAATGATATAGAGATGTGACGTCGTCTTCTTTCATCCGGACTATACCGTCGGCTCAGGCATTGCACCTGATCTGCGAATCGCGTTTAAACGATTGGCTCGTGGGCTTTTTGCAGGGCGTTCAACCCAGCAAATTTACCACCGGTGGGGAGTTTCACCCCGCCCTGAAGCGATGTGTCTTGAGTATAGACCTGTTTGTGTGGTGATGGGGAATTATTGCGTAGAATCATTTGCAAAATTTTAGATAAGTAAAGTTATAAGATTGGATTTGTAAGCATTTTTATAAAGTGTGCCAAAGCATGCTATCGTGCCGATAAATCAACCATGATTGCATAATGATAAAAAATGACGCTTCCTCAGCATTCTCAGCAGCAGAATATAAAGCTGCATCGTTCACAGTTAGATCAAGAGTTTTCAACAGATCTGTTCCAAGATGTACAGGTCATTCGGTATCTGCAAGTGATCGGTGTTGCACTGATAGCAGCCAGTTTCGTGTATTTGATCGCGGCAAACTGGCTGATGTTACCCAAATTTATTCAATTGGCAATTCCAATGTTGCTGTTGGTACTGAGTGCTGTGACGAGTGTATATTTTGTAAGGCATGCTTGGATTCAGCAAAGCTTAGATGCTTTAAGTGCTTTGTTGCTCGGATTAAGTTTAGCTGTGATTGGGCAGGTCTATCAAACAGGAGCAGACAGTTATCTGTTATTTTTGGTCTGGGCTTTGCTGCTTTTACCTTGGTTATCTCGACCGAATATTGGAGTCTTTGCGTTACTGTGTTTGATCAGTCAATTGGCATTATTTTTATATTTTAAACAAAGCTATTTAATCGTTGATCATTCATGGTGGTATTTACTCTGCATGAATGTATTGACCGCAATATGTGTGACCTTGTGTTTGAAATATTATGCTGCACTGCGCTTTGTATTTGTTGCATTTATTACACTAATGTCGATGTATTGCATGTTTTTATACTGCGGAAATGGGGCAGAGCAGTATCAATGGCAATATTTAATTTTTGCATTGTTGCTTCCAATTTATCTGATTATCTATTTTTATCGACAACATCGTGCATTAGAAACCAGTTTACAAGCTGCAGGTCTCGCCGCGAGTTTCAGTATTTTGATTTTCCAATGGGCAGAACATATTTTATCTGACTCGAGTGCAGGATTGTTGGTTTTTGCCTTGCTGATATTTGCTTGGTTTGCGGTGATCAGTTGGGCACTGATGAAATTTCTGCCACAGACTAAATTTGCAGTTATTCCTTTAGCGATTGGGGCATGGTTCGCAGGCATTATTTTATCGAGCTTATTGCTGACCTATTGGAAGGCGTTTTCAATCGTCATGGGCTTAGTTTTTGTGGCTGTGGCTTGGTGGTTGATTCGACGAGCTAAAAGTATCTTTAGTCGCCAATTTGCTTACTGCTTATGGGTATGTGGCCAATCTGCGGTCTTCATACATACAGATAGCTTAACCAATAGCATTTCGTTTATTTTAGTATTACAAATTGGCGTTATCTTGCTCTGTTTGTTTAGTCGAATGCATTGGTTTATTGTTTTTATTCAACTCATTGCAGGATATGGCCTTGCAGTGGCCACACTATTTGATGCCGATCTTTTTATGAGCGATGAACATGTCATCTTAGCTGTGATTGGATTGAATTATATTCTACTGATTTTCTTGCTCGGGAGTGCAACAGCTTGGTTGCACTCGATGTATCGAAAAAGTGTTGTGTTGTGGATGTTATGCATCGTATTGGCGGGTGTGGTGTTGCAGACCTTGTCAAATAACGTTCTACATTTTGAACAGACCCAACATGGTGTTCTTGACCTGTTTATCGTTTATCTACTGCCTGTGGTTTGGCTTGGCCTTTACATCGCAAATCAGCAAAAACAGACGGGGCGCGAAAAATGGCTGTTACTGCTATTGGGCCTTGTGCTGATTGCGATGGGCTATTTTGAAATTTTCTTGTTATTGGTTTTATTGGCATGGGCGCAGGTCTATCAGCAATCTTTGGTTAAAGCCCTTTGCATCGTGTTGATCATTTTTAGCTTATGGATGCTGTATTACAATTTAGGGTTGAGCTTTTTACTGAAAAGTTTAACGATTTTGATCTCTGGTCTTTTGCTGCTTGGCATCACCAAAATGTTAACTGCGATACAGCATAAACAAGGGGAAGGAGCATGATGAACATACTCAATAAAAAAATGCTTCCTATTGGTTTGGCTGTACTCAGTATTCTTTTATTTGTACTGATGATTGCACGGCATGAATGGCATCTGGCAAACAGTCAGAGTATTTATGTAAAGCTGCAACCGGTCGATCCTCGCTCTTTGATTCAAGGAGATTATATGGCCTTGAATTATCAGCTCTATTTTGGTGGTCAGCCTTC
Organism: Acinetobacter sp. YH12027; assembly: GCF_013420085.1. Lineage (NCBI taxonomy): Bacteria > Pseudomonadati > Pseudomonadota > Gammaproteobacteria > Moraxellales > Moraxellaceae > Acinetobacter > Acinetobacter sp. YH12027. The sequence continues at coordinate 92,342 of NZ_VOYW01000009.1, read as the reverse complement.
TGAAGAGCAATCTGCTAATGGGCAGGCTGCCAAAGCGAACAAAGAAGAAAATGTACACCGTGACTATTTTGTAGATCAAAAAAGTATTGTGAGTTATGTGCAGCTTGATGCACAGCGTAGAGTGATTCGAACCAGTTTCAACCCAGAGTTGTTAGCGCAGTATCCAAGCTCATCTACAAAACTGGTGCTCAAAAATCCTGACAATAGATTTGAGGGTTTATATCCCGCTGCGAGCAGCTTTTTATTTGCTGAAGGCTTGGAACCGTGCTATCGCGATGCGCAATATGCAGAGCTAAAGGTGCAAGAAAATGGTCAGCCCTTATTGGTGGGTCTAGTGGGTGAAAACCTGCAGTCACTTCTGTGTGAGCAGAAGAAAGTTTGGTGGAAGGGGCCACGAAGTGAATAAAAGCGGATTATGTGATTGATCGCATAAAAAAGCCCGCAAATTTGCGGGCATTTAGAATCTTTGAATGCTTGAATTAAGCAACTTGAACTGGAATACAGTTCGCTGTGTGGTTCACTGTGTTATTTGGGTTCGCATAGACTAAGCGTGGCTTATGTGCATTTGCTTCGGCTTCTGTGAAATCGCCAAAAGTTGCGATAATCATCAAGTCGCCAATATCTGCTTGGTGAGCAGCACCGCCATTTACAGAGATAATGCCAGAACCTTCTTCACCACGAATGGCATAAGTGGTAAAACGCTTACCATTAGTCACGTTCCACATATGAATTTCTTCATATTCACGGATACCGGCTAAATCTAGAAGAATACCGTCAATTGCACAAGAACCTTCATAATGTAATTCTGCTTGTGTAACGACGCAACGGTGGATTTTAGCTTTTAATAAACGAGATAGCATGGCTAGCGTCTCCTTGGTAGACCTAAGATCGTATCTTATGGTGGAACAATCTCTTGAATGCTGGGTGAGCAGTCAAATGCAAGCGCATTTTGCTCTGAAATCATTCAGATGGCAATAAGTATTGTTCAACAATTTGTGGAATTGTCAGTTCTATTTGTAAGCGTTGATCTGGTTCATGGCTTGCTGAATCTCACCACTTACCAACAATTTAGTACGTGATAAGGCATGTGCAATAGCATCATCCATTAAGCCTTGTTCACTACTTGGTGCTTTACCTAAGACATGGCCTGAGACACGTTCTTTAGAACCAGGATGACCAATACCAATACGTAAACGATGGAAATTTGGACCAATATGCGGGACGATATCGCGTAAACCATTATGACCACCATGACCACCGCCAGTTTTCAGGCGAATGACACCAGGGTTCATATCAAGTTCATCGTGTGCGATAAGCATTGCTTCGGGAGCAATTTGATAGAATTTGGCGAAGGGAACAACACTTTGACCAGAGAGGTTCATAAAGGTTGTAGGTAACAGTAGACGAACGTCTTGACCTTCGATATTACCACGACCACTGATGCCTTTATATTTAGGATCAGCTTTGAGTTGGATGCCATATTGTTCTGCAAGGCGTTCTACAAACCAGAAGCCTGCATTATGGCGGGTTTGGGCATACTCAGAACCTGGGTTACCCAAACCAACAATCAGTGAAAGTTTACTCACTCATTTACACCATTTAACACTTATGCGCGTTTGAAGTCAGCGTGCATAGGAGTGTTTTTAGCTGGGTGACGTTGTAAAGCTTGGATTTTAACGCTTTCAGCTTTACCGTCGATGTTGATTTCAACAATTTCTTCAAAGAAAGCGTTGTTTTCTAAAGCTTTAACAAGTTCGCGAAGTTCTAAAGTAACTGCTACAGGTTCAGCTGCACCACCGTAGATGATTGCTGGTACTTTATTTTGAAGACGAAGGCGGCGGCTCGAACCTTTCCCTTGTACTGCTTCTTCACGTGCTACTGCATTTAATACGAAGTTTGCCATGATAGACATTCCTATTTAAGTTTAATTGACTAGACCTTCGACCAGTCTAGTGATAGAAAGCCCCACCAAAAGGCAGGGCTTTTAAATTTAGCGCTATATTATAGATAAGAATCGAACATTGCGCTAATAGATTCTTCGTTGTTAATACGACGAATTGTTTCAGCAACCATACTTGCAACTGAAACTTGGCGAATCTTACCAAGAGCTTGAGCTTCTTCTGAAAGCGGAATGGTGTCTGTTACAACCAATTCGTCAATCACAGAGTTTTTCAAGTTTTCTAAAGCTTTACCAGAAAGTACTGGGTGAGTTGCGTAAGCAACAACTTTGCGAGCACCAAAAGTTTTTAGTGCGTCAGCAGCTTTACACAATGTACCTGCTGTATCCACCATATCATCAACGATGACACAGTCACGGCCTTTAACGTCACCGATCAAGTGCATTACTTGAGATTCATTCGCTTTTTGACGGCGTTTGTCGATGATCGCAAGATCGATATCACCCATTTGCTTAGCAACAGCACGCGCACGTACTACACCACCAACGTCAGGAGAAACAACCATTAAGTTGTCGTGTGACTGTTGACGAAGATCTGCTAAAAGCGCAGGAGTACCGTAGATGTTGTCTACAGGAATATCGAAGAAACCTTGGATTTGGTCAGCATGAAGGTCGATCATGACAACGCGGTCAATACCAACAGTTGTGAGCATATCTGCAACAACTTTTGCTGTAATTGGCACGCGGCTTGAACGTGGACGACGGTCTTGACGAGCATAACCAAAATAAGGAATGACAGCAGTGATACGACCAGCACTTGCTCGACGCAAAGCATCAGCCATAACTAAGATTTCCATAAGGTTATCGTTAGTTGGAGCACAAGTTGGTTGTACGATGAATACGTCTTTACCACGAACATTTTCAGTAATTTCGACAGCGATTTCACCGTCAGAAAATTGACCTACAGATGCAGCACCTAGAGGGATGTGAAGGTGGCTAACGACTTTTTGGGCGAATTGTGGATGTGCAGATCCACTAAAAACGACAAGATTGGGCATGAAGCACCCTTGGCGGTTGGCAAATTGGAGAATTAGATGGCAGGGGCGGCTGGATTCGAACCAACGGATGCCGAGATCAAAACCCGGTGCCTTACCACTTGGCGACGCCCCTAATGCGGCAGAACTTTAATATTTTTACGGTATTTTGTCAAGTTGAAACAACAAAGATACTGCAAATTATGCTCTGTCTTTTTTGAAGTAAATGGCAGGGGCGGCTGGATTCGAACCAACGGATGCCGAGATCAAAACCCGGTGCCTTACCACTTGGCGACGCCCCTAAATTGATGAAATAGCGAATAAAGTAAATGGCAGGGGCGGCTGGATTCGAACCAACGGATGCCGAGATCAAAACCCGGTGCCTTACCACTTGGCGACGCCCCTAATACTTTACAGCAATTACATCTACAGGTGAAAAATGATGGCAGGGGCGGCTGGATTCGAACCAACGGATGCCGAGATCAAAACCCGGTGCCTTACCACTTGGCGACGCCCCTATATCAAACTTCAAAATGACGTAATGGTGATTCTTGCAAACTGCGAACCAAGTAAGATTTACATGGTGCATTTTTCAATATGTCATCAATATTCATATTTTCAGTCACTTCAGTAAATACACAAGCACCTGTACCTGTAAGCTTTGCTATACCGAACTGATCTAAGTACCGCATTGCTTCATCGACTTCGGGATATAAGCTTCGTGCCACAGGCTCAAAGTTATTTCCAAAATCAGATGGCGTTTCCTGATAGCCGCAAAATTTAGTGGGCTTTGAGTCTCTTGTCAACGTTTTTTGTGAAAAAAGCAGTTGAGTGCTGATAAAACAGTCAGGTTTTAACACAATGTACTGTTTTTGAGCTAAATCTATGAATGTTAAGTGTTCACCGATGCCTTCTGCCCATGCATTTAGACCATGTACAAACACGGGAACATCTGCCCCAAGTTGTAAGCCGAGTTCTGCAAGTTGTTCGGTATTTAGACCACATTTCCATAGTTGATTGAGCACGATTAGGGTGGTGGCTGCATTGGATGAACCACCACCGAGCCCTGCACCCATCGGAATATTTTTTTCAATGTGGATTTTTTGTGCAGTCAGTGCTTTAGCAAACGGTTTGAGTATTTGAGCAGCACGATAAATTAAATTTTGCTCTAGATTGACGCTGTTTAAGCCCTCAATTTGAATAAAATATTCATCAGCAGAATTTGCAAGTGGGTGAAATTCCATCCAATCAGATAAATCGATGAGCTGAAAAATCGTCTGTAATTCGTGATATCCATTTGGACGTCGGCCAGTAATGTGCAAAAACAAATTGAGTTTTGCAGGAGAAGGTACACGAATCATGGAAGTCATAGTTCAGCTTTTAGGCAAATTAACGATTTTGAATCACCATTGTAATACGGTTTTCCTGACCGGATTCAAGTGCTTGTTTTAAAATTAACTTGTTCGGTACGGTTGCAGTCTCGTTATAGCTCAGGTCAACCGTCCAACCATCTTCAATAATCTGTTGAGGGCGCTGAGCTGTATCGCGTTGAATTATTGCTTGTGTGGTTGCAGGGCGCGCCTGTACCCAGTCGACGAGGTGGGTAATGGGAGCTTGCCAACCGGTAGCACGTTCGAGTAATTCCTCTGGTGTTTCTGCTTCAATTAAACCGGTTTTTGCACTGTTTAACTGAACTTGACCAGGTTTACCGCTGATTTGAGTTTTTCCAACACCTAAAATACCACTCAGTTCGATATCATATTCATTACGGTCTTGAACCCAAGTAAAAAAAGCACTTCCTGACTGTTGTGGCGTGCGCACACCAATCTTACCTTGTAAGTTGAATTGATTTGCAGCAACTTCTTCAGGGCTCGGTTGAGCGGGTGTTTTAACGTATTGCTGACAACCGGTAAAAAATAAAGCGCAGCAGGTCAGGGCAGATACCCCAAATTTTGAAGATACTTGCATAAAGTCTTTCTAACTCTTTTTCATGGGTTGGGGTAACAATAACGAATGTAGTTGCTCTAATTGCGGATCATTCGGATGTTTTTGTTGGAGTTGTTGTAACAACGCGTCAAATTTATTCATATCACCTTGCATGAAGACTGATCGTGCGTAGCGAATGCCAATTTTTAAACTATTACTCAGTTCATACGCTTTGGCCAAAACAGATGCAGATGTACTAAAATCATTTTGCAAATAACAAATATAACCGAACGTATCTAAAATTGAGGCCTGCTCAGGAGCATATTCTAAGGCATGTTCGACGTATTTTCGGGCTTCATCTAAGCGTCTATTTTGTACCGCCAAGGTATAGGCATATGCATTTAAATAGGTCGGGCTATTGGGTTCAATTTCAAGTAATTGTTTTAGTAATTGGTCGAGTCTATCTTTATCTTGATGGGCGTCGAGCAGTAGAACTTCGGCATAAATGAGTTCTGGATCTTCAGGTAAGTTTCTTACCGCTTCATCAAGCAAACGGACTGCTGCTTTTTTATTGTTCATGCGTTTTAAAATATCTGCCTGAGCAAGATATAAGAAACTGGCATGTTGAGGATAATTAACCCGCTCTTGAGTTAAAAAGCGCAGTGCATCATGCAGCTTATTTTGCTGGCTAAAAATGCTGATCATATTGCGCCGTGAAACTGTATAAAGACTGCCATCAACAAGGCGATAATAGGCTTTTGCCGTTTCATAATGCTGTTTGCGTTCAGCATTTACTGCGAGATAGTAATACGCTTCATTTTGGTATTTGCTCGAATAACGTAACTCCACCAAATACTTTTCGGCTTTTTCATAAAGCTCTAAGTCAATACTGGTCAAACCTGCCATAAATAGCGGTTCTTCAGCAGATGGCCATTTCTTTAGTATATCTTCGAGTTTTTCTAGACCTAATTCTGACTGATTGATTTTAATTAAATATTTTGCTTCTGCTAAGCGAACTTCCATATTGTTGCGGTGTTTACGGCTGGATTTTTCGAACCATTTTAAGGTTTCTTCTTCATCACCTAACGACATAAGTAAATTGGCTTTCATTAAGATATAACCAGTCACTTTCGGGCGTTTTTTCAGTGCTAAATTAATGGTGTCTAAGGCATCAGCAAAGGCACCATTTTGAGCTTGTAAACCTGCGACTAAGACCAAAATAGAGGGATTGGTTTTTTCTTTGCTGGCGGTCAGTGCTTGGATCAGATAAGCACGATCTTCCTCTGACTCAGGGGAAATACCCGCCAAAATTTGTTCTAAATCTGCATTCGGGTCAATGATTAAAATTTTATCAAGTGTTTCTGCGGCAAGCTCATATTCATGGGCTTTCAGGGCAATATGTGATAAATAAAATAATGCCGGGACATCTTCAGGTTCTTGGACGACCCAATGTGTGGCAATGTCTAAGGCTGCTTGTAAATCATTTTGCTCAATAGCAACGTTTAAAGCACGTTGTTTGACCATGGTGGATTTACTTTTGATTGCAAGCACGGTGTAGTTATGAAGCGCGGTTGGAATGTCGTTATAGGCTAAGGCAAATTCCGCAATCATACTTTGTTTAATTGCATCATATCCTGAATTTGCATGGTAAACTTCTCCCACGGCCCGAATTGGGGCAGTAGAAGCCATGCTACCGACAAGTAAGAATGTGGTAGAATACTGCTTTATTGTCTGGCCGTTCAGTCGGCTATTTGTTAGACGCAATTTTTCTTGATCCAAGTAATGCTTTTTATGACACCGATGTTGCACAATAGCATAAATTTAGCGAAATGATGATCTGATATGTCTTTCTTTGCATTGGGTGTCAACCATCAAACCGCTTCTGTAGAGCTGCGTGAACAGATTGCATTTAACCCTGAAAAGTTAACTGCACTGCTTGAACAGCAAAGCCATACGCCTGAACTCAATGACATGGTGGTGGTGTCTACATGTAATCGTACCGAAGTCTATGCGATGTCTGAAAATGCAGACGTGGTATTGAATTGGCTCGCCCAATCAAATGGTATCGATGTAAAGCAATTGTCAAATCATGTGTATCGTTATGAAAATGCACAAGCGGTGACACACCTCATGCGTGTGGCTAGCGGCTTGGATTCGCTCATGCTTGGTGAGCCTCAAATTTTAGGTCAAGTCAAAACGGCTTTGTCCTTAGCCAAAGATGCCGAAACCGTTTCCCCAAATTTAAACCGTATTTTTGAATATGCCTTTTATGCGGCAAAACGTGTGCGTTCTGAAACAGCCGTTGGAAGTCATGCGGTGTCGATGGGCTATGCTGTTGCTCAGCTCGCTTTACAGGTCTTTAGTCAGCCTGAAAAATTGACGGTGATGATTGTTGCTGCTGGTGAAATGAATAGCTTGGTTGCAAAGCATTTGGCCGAAATGGGTGTGGGCAGAATTATTATCTGTAACCGTACACGTGCCCGTGCCGAAGCTTTATCGCAAGAGATTGCTCATCGTGTAGAAGTTGAAATTATTGATTTTGCAGATTTGGCAGACAATTTACATCGTGCAGATGTAATTTCAAGTTGTACCGGAAGCTTGCATCAAGTGATTTATTTTGCGGATGTCAAAGCAGCACTGAAAAAACGTCGTTATAAACAAATGCTATTGGTTGATTTGGCTGTACCACGAGATATTGAAGCCAAAGTTGAAAGTCTAGATGGCGTTTATTTATATGGTGTAGATGATCTGCAAACAGTCATAGAAGAAAACTTGGCTCAGCGTCGTCAGGCGGCAGTTGAAGCCGAAGTGATGGTCAATCAGCTTGCGACAGATTTAATCACACAGCAAAAAGTGAATTTGGCTGGCTCGACAATTCATGCATACCGTGAACATGGGGAGTCATTACGTCAAGAAGAGCTGGCTTTAGCCCTGAATCGTCTACAAAAGGGTGAAGATGCTGCGAAGATTATGCAAGAAATGTCACATCGTTTAACCCAAAAGTTGCTGCATCCAACTTCTATCGTGCTGCGCAATGCTGCGATGGCGGAAGATCCTGCTTATTTTGAAATGTTAGAACAAGATTTAGTTAATGTTGCTGAAAATCGCCGTAAACCAAAGAAATAAATAAGCTGATTCATTGAATAGTATGTTGTTCACAGCTTGAACTTGAAGTTAAAACCTGTTGTTAAGCAGGTAACATCATAAGCGCCATATGATTCAAATAAAAGAACGATACGCGGTAAGGTCATCCGCAAGTGTTTGAGACAGGACTACTTCTAATCAAAAATGTTTTTTGCGATATTTTCAATAATTTGACGCTAGTGAACGAGTTCTGCGGATGATAATGGTTTTGGGTACTTTTGCCGAAACAAAAGTACCTCCAGCCGAAGGCTAATCCCTTTATTCGATCCCTAGAGGCAGGACTCCGTCGAATAGAATTAAAAATCATTTTAAAAATGCGTAATTTTTTTACGGTCGTAACATGAGTTAAAACTTAATCTTCAAGGAGTGTGAGCGATCTTTTTTTATCAATATCATAAATACGTTGTTTTAAATTACGCATTTCAGCAAGGCTAGAAAACTTATTCGACTTGATCTTGAGTTGTAAGAATTGATATTGCAATTTTGTCGATAAATCTGCCGCAAGTTTATCTGCTTGTTCAGGTGATGACGTATAATCGCTGATATTGGCATGCTCTAAAATATGTTGTAATTCATGATGATGTGCTGCACAAGCACCGAGTACATAATAGGTCGATAACTCTGGGTCATCAGGCAATTCATCAAAAATCACATTGAAAATATTTAAAACATGATAAAGCAATAGGTCTTGTGAAACTAAGGCGCGTAAAGGCTCAAAATGAATGTAAAGATAAGGATGATTGATTAAAATCGCAATCACATATTCTTCAGCATCAATTTTTGTACTAAAGCTCAATGATGCATCATTATTGACTTGAGGCTGCCACTTTCGGCTAAACCCTAATTTTTCACGGAAATATTGTTGTAGCAAATAACGATATGAACCACCTTTCGGCAACAGTTCAGTGAGCTGTCTGAGTTCACCCATCACCTGACTTTTACCTTCAGGTGAACTGACATCATGATTTTGCGTTAAATGTGCAAAAACAAATTCAGAAAGAAGCGGTGAGGTGTGCAGTAACCGTCGAAAATTTTCAATACCTTCACGACGGATCAATGAATCTGGGTCATGGTCATTCGGCAAAACAAAGAATTTAAGTTCACGTCCATCATTCAGTAATGGCAGTGCAATTTCGAGCGTACGTCGAGCTGCTTTTTGACCTGCGGCATCACCATCAAATGCAATGGTAATGCGGCTATTTTGCTTAAATAAAATGTTTAAATGTTCAGTATTGCTGGCAGTCCCTAAAGTCGCTACAGCGCCATGAATGCCATATTGCTGTAGGGCAATGACATCCATATAACCTTCGACCATTAACCAATCTTGGGCTTTTTGTTTACGGCCTTCATATAAACCATAAAGTAACTGATTTTTATGGAAAACTTCGGAGTCTGGAGAGTTGATGTATTTCGGTTTGATTTCATCATTTAGGGCACGACCACCAAAACCGACCACACGACCTTTCGCATCTCGAATCGGGAAAATCACCCGCTCGCGCAGTAGGTCAAAGTCACGACCACTGTCACTGGTTCGAATCAAACCGAGAAGTTTGAGTCCTTGGATATCTTGTGGAAAGGCTTTTTCTAAATGTTGCCAATCTTCAGGGGCATAGCCTAAGCGCCAATAGGCGATGGTGTCTGCACTGAGACCCCGTTGTTTAAAATAAGCTTGCCCAATTGGACTGAGCGGAAGTTGTTGTTCATAAAACTGTGCGACATTTTCCAGCAAGTCATATAAGTTTCCATCTTGCGGCACATCTTCAAAAGCATTGGCAACTTGGTCAAAGTGAGCAAACGGATCGCTCCCATAAAAGGCTTCTTCGCTATTTTGAAACTCAGCAAATGGGTCGTGTTCGAAATTTACTGCAGCAGGAGCAGTCTGTGTTTCGCCTGTTTGGGGCGTCAGAGCTTTTGTTTCGATTGCAGGTTTTTGTACAGCTTTGGGTTTAGATTCGCGTTTATATTTGAGTTTATTGGAATCGTTATTGTCTTTCGGTAGTTCAATACCTGTTTGGCTTGATAAATCCTTCATTACTTCAATAAAGTTACGGCTACCAATATCCATTAAAAAACGGATGGCATTACCATTGGCCTGACAACCAAAGCAGTGAAAATATTGTTTATCGCGATAGACATGGAAAGATGGCGATTTTTCCTGATGGAATGGGCAGCATCCTGAGTAGGTGCGTCCAGTCTTTTTCAATTTCACAAATTGACCAATCACATCGACAATATCGGTGCGATCTAAAATTTGATCAATTGTATGTTGAGGAATGGCCATGCTGTTTTATCTGTCTATCTATTGAATTTGGGCAGTTCGTGAAATATGTTGAAATCAGCAATGCTGTACGTTCAGGGGAGATGCAGTACAGCATCGTCCATCGAACTATTGTATACCTTTTAATCTAACCGAATCTGTAGATCCTGAAAAGATAAAAGGGCAAGTATTCTAACTTGCCCTTTGTGAAAAATCGACCTTCGTTGCGACTATATTATTCAGCTGATTCTGACGACTCAGTTTTTTCGCTATGAGGACGATCCAATAAGCCAAAGCTTAAACGATTGGTTAAACTACGCTTTTCTTCATCAGTTTCAACTGCGTCTGTAGAGGTTTGCTCAGACATCGTTTGTGCTTCTTTACCGAAAATACCTAAGGTTGCACGGTTAAGGAAGCTGCCTTCACTACGTGCAGCACGCATATTGACTGTACCGTCTGACTTCACAAGTTTTGGATAGTTCAGTTTAAGCACGTCTATGTATTGCTGAGACGTGGTTTTATCACCAAGTTTGTCATAACCATAGGCTACAGTCGCTAGAGCTTCTGGAACTTGTGGTGCTTGAGGATAATGTTCGATCACCCAAAGTGAACGTTCAACAGCAGCTAACCATGCTTTACGTTTTACATTAAAACGCGCCGCATTCATTTCGCTTTCAGCCAATTCTTGACTGATGAACTTCATACGTTGTGCGGCATCGACTGCATATTCGCTTGATGGATAGCGACGAATAAAGTCGACAAAGTTTTGATAAGCCACTTTGAGATAGCTCACATCACGATGTGATTGCTTTAAAGAGGTATAGCGAAGCAAACCATTGTAGTTTTGCTCCATATTTGAAACACCACGCACGTAGTACGCATAATCAACTTGCGGATGCTGCGGGTTCATACGAATAAAACGGTCTGCAAGTGCAATCGCCCCTTCATAGTCTTTTTGCTGAAACTTTACATACAATAGTTCAAGTTGTGCTTGCTGCGCATAGTTACCTGTAGGGTAATAGGTCTCTAGAGCTTCAAGGTGTTTTGCTGCATCTGTATATTGGTTACGTTCAAGCGCTTTTTGTGCTTTTTCGATATAAATCTGTTCGCTTGATTGTGGACCTGTGTCGACCACTTCTTTCTTTGGATTACTGCTACAGCCTACCATTGCCGATGCAATGCCTATTGTTAGAGCAAGCATTGTCATTTTATATTTTGGTAGCGACATAAAAATTCCTCTGTTAATACGGGCAATGAGCTACAATTGAACTATTAAACCACTTTTGTCTGAATGAGCAAATGAGTCAAGCACAATCTTCCAATTCTAATTTCCCTGAAACTGATTTCAATTTACTTGAAGATTCTGAGGATGCAGATAACCATACTTCAGACTCAACTGCAACACGTTTATCGTTGCAATTTCAATTGGATGAAAGCTATTTAGGACAACGTATTGATCAGGTTTCAGCACTGGTTTGGACTGATTTTTCTCGCGAAAAGCTAAAACAGTGGCTCAAAGAGGGCCATTTGTTGGTCAATGGTAACACTGTGAAACCAAAGTACAAATGCGAAGGCACAGAGTTATTGACTTTAGAGGTCGAGTTAGAAGCACAAACACGTAGCTTACCTGAAGATATTCCACTCAATATTGTCTATGAAGATGACGATATTATGGTGATTAATAAACCTGTCGGTATGGTTGTTCATCCGGGCGCTGGAAACAGTACAGGGACATTGGTGAATGCAATTTTGCATCACTACCCAAAATCTTCAGAGTTGACCCGTGCAGGTTTGGTGCATCGTATTGATAAAGACACCTCAGGTCTGTTGGTAGTTGCGAAAAACCTCGAATCCCAATTTTCTTTAAGTAAGCAATTGGCGAAGAAATCGGTTTACCGTATTTACGATTTGATCGTATATGGCAACATTATTGCCGGCGGTACAGTGGATGAGCCGATTAAACGTCATCCTGTTGATCGCATTAAAATGGCAGTCTTGCCGGGCGGTAAAGATGCGGTGACTCACTATAATGTGAAAGAACGTTTCCAAAACTTTACCCGCGTTCAAGCACGTCTAGAAACGGGTCGTACCCATCAAATTCGTGTGCATTTTACTTATATCGGTCATGGTCTCGTTGGCGATCAAGTGTATGTACCACGTGTACGTATGCCTGCAGGCGCGTCGATGTTATTAGATGACACTTTACGTGGCTTTAAACGTCAAGCGTTACATGCAGTTAAATTGGGTCTCGTTCATCCACGTACAGGTGAAGACATGATGTTTGAAGCACCATGGCCTGAAGACTTTAATCAATTGGTTGAAGTTTTACGTAGCGAAAACAAAGCTTATTAAGTTTTAAACTGATTTACACGCCATAGATAGAAAAGGACGGCAACATGCAATTTGTTCAGGGACTTCCACAGGGTGTTTTTGTGGGACAAACTCGAGTTCATCATGATCAGACGCAACCCGCTGAACAACCTGAACTGGCAGGATTTAATCTGGCATTGCATGTGGGAGATGATGCAGCGCGTGTGCAAAAGCACCGGATGCAATTGCTGAACGACTTTGCTGAATATGGCGTGAATAAAATCAGTTGGATGAACCAAACGCACAGTACGCTATGCCATCGCATTGATGAACAGATCAACTTTGTTGCACCCGAAGGCGATGGTATGGTCACGCAGTCTAAACACCATGCCCTGATGATGATGACCGCAGATTGCTTACCCGTGGTTTTGGGTAATGCTGACGGGACTGAAGTTGCCAATCTGCATGCAGGTTGGAAGGGCTTGGCAAATGGTATTGTGGAAAACACCATTGCAGCCATCCACACTCAGCCAACATGGGCTTGGTTGGGGGCAGCCATTTGCCAAGAGAGTTTTGAAATTGGCGCAGAAGTCAAAGCTGCCTTTTGTTCCAAATACCCAGAACTTGAAAGTGCATTTAAAGCTGGTGTAAAGGAAGGCAAATATTATGCTGATCTTTATGCGATAGCGCGTTATATTCTTGCATTACATGGGGTTAAAGCTGTAACCGGTGGCGACCAATGTACCTTTTTGCAAGCTGAAGAATATTTTTCTTATCGCCGAGAAGCGAAAACAGGACGTATGGCAACATTCGTCTTTATGCTTTGAAAATGCTAAACTTGACTGAATCTATCGACTTTTAAATGTTATGTCTTTGACTGCTAAATCTTTTGCTGTTGTTTACCACAGTCCCTATGGACACACTGCCAAAGTGGCGAATTTCATTGTACAAGGTGCAGAAAAAGCCGGTGTAAAAGTCCATCTCATGAATGTAGAGCATGTGGATTGGGATGTATTGGACAGTGCAGATGCCATCGTTTTTGGATGCCCAACCTATATGGGCAGTATGAGTGCGGCTATGAAATTATTCATGGAGCAATCATCTAAACGTTGGTTAGCACGGACATGGCAAGGTAAGTTAGCCGCAGGTTTTACCAATGGTGGCGGCTTAAGTGGAGATAAATTGGCGGTATTACAGCAAATCAATTTATTTGCCATGCAGCACGGCATGTTGTGGAGCGGTCTTCCATTAATGCCAACTGGACGAAGCACAACAGATTTAAATCGGATGTCGAGCTTTTTAGGTTTAATGACACAATCGGATAATGCGCCTGTTGAAGTCACGCCACCTGCGGGTGATTTAGAAACTGCCATTTGGTTTGGTGAATATCTGGGGCTGTTGTTAAATAAAGTTAATTAATTTGTAAATAAATCGTTTGAACTATCATTTATAAATCTTTGAAAACCCTAGTGATGGAAATGTTACTGGGGTTTTTATTGGCCTAAAATTCGTGAAAATTGGCATTTTGTATAATATAGTTGTGATGTGTGTCACAAATTGCTATTCATTTACGCCAACGCTATTGATTTAATCTTCTCATAAATTTCACTCGGGATGAGTGACGAATATTAAAAAGGATTAAATAATCGTGAAAAAAAACAATAGTCGCAATGGCATTGACCTTATGTGTTTCTGACGTTGTTTTTGCAGCAGAAGGCTTGGTGGGATTAGCCGATGAAGAATTGTCTGCCATCAATGGTGCTGCATTGATGAATATGTCCTATACCGATCCTATTTTGGTCAACCAACAAATGGTCGATGAAAATATTGGTTTCTACAAACTCAGTTTAGATGCCGTCATGGATCTGAACGTCAATGTCAAAAGTTTGCAACTCGGCTGTGGTGGGGTAAACGGGTCAAATGGCTGTGATATTGATATTCGTCATCTAGCGCTGAGTGGTAATGCTACTTCAACCGATGCCAATGGTAATCCCGTCTTTAATGGTGATCGAGCGTCGACAAGTGCCGAACTGAAAAATCCGTTTATTGAATTTGCAATTAAAAACCCAAAACAAGCCGCTTTACGAGAAGTTAAAGGCTTCCGTGTCAGTGCTGAATCAATTACAGGTTTACTGACCACTGGTATTCAAAACACGGGTGCGCCGACAGACGGGATTAAGTCACTGAGCGGTTATATGAAAATTGCACCGACTACAGGGACAGCAAAGACCCAAGCAGCGATCTTTGGGGATAGCAGTAGCGAGACTTTATCCGGTAACTTGGTGATTAATACGATTTGGAACAATGATCGTAGCTTTGTCAGCCAACCTGAAAATAGTAAGGGTTTAAAAATTCCTTCAATGAATGTGCCGTTTACCGTCCCTGAAATTACTATCAACGGAAAACGACAAACTCAAGCCGTTGCCAAAAATATCAGTGCGACAGTGCCATCGATTCAACTCAACCGTGATAGTGGTAGTTTACAGGTCAAACTTGACCGTAATTTGTTATGGGTAGAAGGGGCGCAGTTCTTTATGGATTCAGGTTCGTCAATTGATGGTTTGAAAATGAACATTACCTTTGAGCAAGCCTTAAATATGATTCATAACATTCCATTAAATGGCACAGCCGGTTATTTATCGCTTCAATCTCAAGATATCAGTTGGCCAGATGCCAATGCAGATGATATTGCACGTACAGGTTGGTGGATGTCATTTAAAGACCCGATCAATATTGGTAAATTAAATCCAACATCTGAAGTAGATATTTCAGGCGTCTTGCCACAAGTTGCAGAAAAAGTATCGCAAATTTTAACCAATGAACCGATTTATATTCCCTTAGGTTCTGCTGTTGGTGCTGCATTTGGTTTACCGATTTATAAAAATGTCGGTTCAATTAACCTCAGCAATGCTGGTGCGGCCAATTTAACTTTAAAAAATCAAGTCTTGGGGAACCAGGAAGTTCGGACCAACTGTTTTGGTGGGTTGAAATTCTGCTAAATGTGCAATGTATCAATAAAAAAACCTCCAAAATGGAGGTTTTTTATTGAACTTATTTATGAAAAATACGGGCTTTATCACGCTGCCAATCACGGTCTTTTTCCGTTGCACGCTTGTCGTGAAGCTGTTTACCTTTTACTAGGGCGATTTCAAGTTTGGCATGAGGACCTTTCCAGTAACATGCCAAAGGCACACATGAATAACCTTTTTGGTTAATTGCACCTTGTAGTTTTTCAATTTCACGGCGGTTCAGCAATAATTTACGAGTACGTGTTGCTTCAGGCACCACATGTGTCGAAGCACTCAGTAAAGGTTGCACTTGAGCGCCGAATAAAAATGCTTCACCATTTTTAAACGTAATATAGCTCTCTACGATAGTCATACGACCCGCACGCATTGATTTGACTTCCCAGCCTTGTAATGAAAGACCCGCTTCAAATTTTTCTTCAATGAAATAATCGTGACGCGCACGCTTATTTAGGGCAATCGTACTGCTACTATTTTTTTTAACTACTGCTTTCGTCATAATCAAAAACTTCCAAACTTAGCACTATTGTACCCGAACTTTGAATAAGATGAAGTTTTTAAATTTACAAGCTGACTTCACCTATAAATCAAGATTTTGTTAAAATACCCATCTACAAAATAACAGAGTACAACTGGATGTCTAAAACTCGTGTAATTTATCCGGGCACATTCGATCCAATTACTAATGGTCATATCGACTTAGTGACACGTGCATCACGCATGTTTGACGAAGTTGTCGTGGCAATTGCAATTGGACATCACAAAAACCCTGTGTTTAGTCTGGAAGAGCGTGTTGCACTAGCGCAAGAGTCTTTAAGTCATTTGTCAAATGTTGAGTTTGTAGGTTTTGATGGGCTGTTGGTGAATTTCTTTAACGAGCAAAAAGCAACAGCCGTGTTACGTGGGTTACGTGCAGTTTCAGATTTTGAATATGAATTTCAATTGGCAAATATGAATCGCCGTTTGGACAGTAAATTTGAAGCGGTGTTCTTAACCCCATCAGAGCAATATTCGTTTATTTCATCTACGCTCGTGCGTGAAATTGCACGTTTAAATGGTGATGTCACTCAGTTTGTACCACAAGCTGTCGTGGAAGCCTTTAAGCGTAAACAACAGCAAGGTTGGTAGAGTGTCTTTATATATCACTGATGAATGCATCAACTGCGATGTCTGTGAACCTGTATGCCCCAATGAGGCGATTTTCATGGGGGAACTCATTTATGAGATTAACCCTGATTTGTGTACGGAATGCGTTGGGCATCACGATAAACCGCAATGTCAGTTGTTCTGTCCAGTGGATTGTATTCCATTGGATCCGGCACATCCTGAAACTCAGGAACAGCTTCAACAAAAGTACGAAAAACTAACTGCTCAAAAAACATCAAGCAATTAGTTGTCAGATTTGTTAGAATGCGCCCCGAAGTGAACCAGACGATCGCTGCTGTGTATAGGTCTCCGTGACTAAAGCAGGGGAGGAAAGTCCGGGCTTCATAGGGCAAGGTGCCAGGTAACGCCTGGGCGGTGTGAGCCGACGGAAAGTGCAGCAGAGAGTAGACCGCCTTCATTATGGTATCGAGCAATCGAAATCGGAGGTAAGGGTGAAAGGGTGCGGTAAGAGCGCACCGCGTGTCTGGTAACAGTTCACGGCATGGTAAACCCCACCGGAAGCAAGACCAAATAGGGATCCTTTAGGCATGGCCCATGCTGGATCCGGGTAGGTCGCTTGAGCGTATGAGTGATTGTACGCCTAGAGGAATGATCGTCCTCGACAGAACCCGGCTTATCGGTTCACTTCAACAAATTTTGATCAAATACGCGCATTATGGGCTTGACGATATTTAAATATCCCTCCATAATGCGCGCACAGTTTAAGGCTATGTAGCTCAGTTGGTTAGAGCACCGCACTCATAATGCGGGGGTCACAAGTTCAAGTCTCGTCATAGCCACCATATTCAAAAAAAGACCACTCCGATTGAGTGGTCTTTTTTTGTTTCGACGTTTTAAAATCGAAAGTTTTATCATCATAACTGATGTTAAGCAGTAATATCAGAAGCGCTATTTGATTCAAATAAAAGAACGATACGCGGTAAGGTCATCCGCAAGTGTTTGAGACAAGACTATATCTATTCAAAAATATTTTTTGCGATACTTTGAATAATTTGACGTTAGTGAACGAGTTTTGTCGGTGAGGTGCATTGCACCGCAATATGGTTTCCTTGCGAAGCACGCTTCTCATTTTGCCGAATGAGAAACAACGTTTCGTAAGAGTACCTCCAGCTGAAGGCTAATCCCTTTATTTAAACCCTAGATGTAAGACTCCGTCGAATAGGCTTAAAAATCATTTTTTAAAAAAATACGTCATTATTTTAAAGGCGTAACATCAGATCTTAAATATCATCGATAGACAAAACGACGCATACCTGCACGTAAGGCAAATGCGCCATGCATATATACGCCACCGAGCCAATACGGCACATTGTAAATATCTTCATGGCGATATTTAACTAAAGTAAACTCAGCCAATAGTCCTTCAAAGAACATGCCACCAATGGCAAGCATGATGGCCAATATCAGTAGCCATGTACGCTCATAGCTAAATAGCCAGCGAATAAAAAAGCTCAGGTAAAAAATCCAACAAAGTGCTTCGGGATGAAAATTACCAAATCTGCTGAGTATGTAGACGATGGCAAATAGTATTAGGCTCTCGACGAGGGGCGCAGTGCCGTCATGATGACAACTGAGCTGAGTCATCACATAGTGTTTAAGTAGTTGTGTAAGTTGAATATAGCTAAATGCCATGAAAGCAAAGGCAATAAAAAAGCCGGGGAATACCCACCAAGCCTGATGGAAAAATAATGGGTTGGGATAACTAAGTGTTTTTGTATAGACATGAATCGCATCGCAAAAAGTTGCGACGACTGCTGCCAGCAGGGCAAGTATAAATATGCCTGAGAATTGAGTGGTTCTCGTCATCATTCATCCTGAAAAGTGGGTCTTTTTATTTTATGAGTTCTTTATAGTCTGAATTTGAGGAAAAGGCTATGACAAGTTACGAGATGCTCATGGGTTAAATGTTAATTTATAGCGCTACTGCTATACTCAATACATAGTTAACTTGATGAATATAAATAGAAATGATGGATAACCAATTAAACTGGCCTAAAGATAATTTTGAGAATATTGAAACTGCATGGGAAGGTGATCTTTGGCATCGCCGTCGTTTAGGAGAGCAGCTTACAAGTTATGTTGATCGCTTAAACTGCGGTGCTGTTCTTGCTTTGGATGCACGATGGGGTGAGGGTAAAACGTGGTTTGTTCGTCATTGGGCGAAACATTTAGATGATACTCAGCATAACGTGATTTATTTGGATGCGTTTGCAAATGATTATTTGGAAGATCCATTTTTAACGATTGCAGCTGAAATAAGTCAAACTTTTAAAGAGTCAGAAGAAATTGATGATGATGAAATTAAAGATTTTAATGCTAAGACTGCTTCAGTATTAATATCGTTGGCGGCTGTCATACCAATGATTGCGGCTAAAGCGGGCATGCATTGGATTGGCTTGGGTGGAGCTGGAGAAGCATTTAAAGAGGTATATGAAGAAGGAAAAGCGTTGTATGACACAGCAAGTGAGGAAATAGCTGCAAAAGTTAAGGAGAAAATCGAAAAGAAAATTGAGAATCATCAGGTTGAGAAACAAACAATTCATGACTTTAAGAAAGAACTTGCTGTATTAGCTGGAAAATTAGATAAACCTTTAGTTTTTATTATTGATGAATTGGATCGATGTCGTCCTGATTTTGCAATTCGTCTAATTGAAAGAATTAAGCACTTTTTTGATATTCCAAAAATTGTTTTTGTTTTGGTAATGAATAAGCCTCAATTATTACAATCAGTCAAATCATACTATGGCTATGATTCAGAGATGAATGGAGATTATCTTGAAAAATTTGTGGATTTTACGTTTAAATTTCCAAATTTAGATAATTCTGTATCACATGAAAAAATAATAAAAGATCAGCTGTTTAGAGTTGGGGAAATTTCAACGAAGGAAGGTGATTCCGAGTTGTATTTTTGGATTATTAATTTTCAAATGACTAAAAAATATAATTCTAGGGAGTTGATAAAAAAAATTAACCAATACGCACTTTTAAGGACTGATAATCCGAAGTTAAATTTAATTTTATGTGGATTTATTTTTGATGGGTTATTTGAAGTGACTTATCCATATCTTACAAAGCAAATTCATAATTTATATAATTATTTTGAAGGTACTGATGATATGTATATGACAAAAAGCTATTTTATTAATCAAAAGATTGTAGAACACACAAATATCAAAAATTCTATAATCTGTGAAATATATGATGCAATTCAATATTTAGAAAATAATTATAAAACTCAAGGTCAACAAGGACAAAAAGAGAGTGCTATGAGTCGGATTTTAAATCAATATTGTGTTGGTACAAAAATAAATAGAAAGAATTTCAAGGATATTTGGAAGCAATACATTAAAACAGGGTTATTTGAAGTACAGGAATAATTTTTCAATATCATCTGTCTGCAACTGCTCCCGCATCTTTAAAAACTGCTTTTCATCTAAATCATAGAGCTTAAGTGAAAGTAGTTTTTCGATATCTTCCAGAGGGAAACGATATTTAATAATTTGAGCAGGCACGCCGCCGACAACAGCATAAGGTGGTACATCTTTAGTTACCACAGCGCCTGTAGCCACCACAGCACCTTCACCGAGTGTAACGCCTTGCATAATCATGGCGCGTGAGCCGATCCAGCAGCCATCACCAATGATTGTATCACCCGCAGGGACAAAACTCCGTGTATCAAACGGAAATGCTGAAATCCAGTCTGTTCGGTGGAGTTGGTTACCGCCCATCATAATCACGCATTCTGCGCCAAAGCAGACAAAATTACCGATATGTAGCTGGTCTATCGGCCTCTCTGGGGTCGCAGGTTTGTCGTGCAAATAACGCACCACACAGCGCTCAAAACCCTGATCCCAATATGCAGAATAATATGAATAATTACCTTTGATGTGAATATTAGGATTCTTCACTGTTTTAGAGATGAACTCAAATTCACACCAATGATTTACAGGTGAATTAATCAATTTTTCAGACATAAACAGTACAACTTAAAAAGGGTAAACCATTATAACCAATTGAACTGATGTCATGCGTCGTTCATCCCTATTAAAAATCAATCGCTAGACCGAAGTGTTTGTAGGGAGGTTTGGGATCCGAGCAATGACTTTAATTTCAAAATCAAAACCTGCAAGCCAATTAACACCTATTGCTGTCCAGTTTGGATAAGGCTTTTGTGTAAACACCTCATTTTTAACTTTCATGATGACTTCAAATTGCTGTTCAGGGTTTGTATGGAAGGTGGTGACATCGACAATTTCATCGAAAGTACAGCCTGCCGCAGCGAGAGTATGGCTAAGATTCTGGAATGCTAGTTTTACCTGTTTCTCAAAATCAGGTTCAGGACTGCCATCTTCACGGCTACCGACCTGGCCTGATACAAAGAGTAAATTTTCCGATTTAATAGCAGCAGAGTAACCATGCTGTTCATACAAGGCATGGCGATCTTGGGGAAATATTGCAATTCTAGTCATGTTTATTCTCATTCAATATCTGGTTTTAAAAGTGGGGGGAAAGCAGCTTTATTTTTGACATACGTATCGTATGTCAACATAATTGACATACGCCTGGTATGTCAATTAAAATTTTTGTGATGATGAGGTAATCAAAGCAATGTCTGTTCGTGAAAAAAAAATGGCGGCAACCCGCAAGAAACTGATTGAAGTGGCACGCCGTACGTTTGCTGAGTATGGCTATGCAGACACCTCAATGGATAAACTCACGGCAGAAGCAGGGCTGACCCGTGGTGCGCTGTACCATCATTTTGGCGATAAAAAGGGCTTATTTGCTGCTGTGGTTAATCAAATTGATTCAGAAATGGCTTTATCTGCCCAGAAGTATCTGGAGCAACCCGAAGATCTTTGGGAGGGGTTGATGCTTGAGGGGAAAACCTATATTGAAAATGCCTTGAATCCTGAGTTTCAGCGAATTGTATTACGCGACGGACCTGCGGTATTGGGTGATCCTGCGCATTGGCCGAGTCAAAACAAATGCTTGAAGTCTACACGTGAATGCGTAGAACAGTTATTGGCAGCAGACCGAATTAAAGCAGTGAATTCTGAAGCGGCAGCCATATTTTTAAATGGAGCAGCCATGAATGCGGCGCTTTGGGTGGCTTCTAGCAAGAATCCTGAGCAGGTGTTGTCAGAAGCATTACATGCCTTTCAACTTTTTGCATCAGGATTATTAAAAGAAGGATAGAGCAGGGGTATAATAATTATTTGTCTGATTATAAAAAACCCCTCAAAAGAGGGGCTTAAAATTGCTTATCTTAATGAATTACAGATATTCAACTTTAGAAACTTCGTACTCAACTTCACCTTGTGGTGTGTTGATTTTTACATCATCGCCTTCATTTTTGCCCAAAAGACCACGCGCAATTGGAGAGTTCACAGAGATTTTGTTGATTTTAAAATCTGCTTCGTCATCACCAACGATTTTATAAGTCTTTTGTTCTTCAGTATCTAAGTTTTCAATGGTCACAGTCACACCGAAAACCACACGGCCATTTTGCTCAAGTGATTTAACATCAATTATTTGGCAAGCACCCAATTTACCTTCGATATCTTGGATACGGCCTTCACAGAAACCTTGTTGCTCGCGAGCAGCGTGGTATTCTGCGTTTTCTTTCAAATCCCCATGTTCACGCGCTTCAGCAATTGCTGCAGTAATACGTGGACGATCAACACTTTTAAGTTGCTGTAATTCTTTCTCTAGGGCAATTTTGCCTTCGGGAGTCATAGGATAACGTTGCATTGTTGTCCCTCATGTTTGTAAAAAGAAAAAATCAGTAAAATTTTTACTGACCTAGAAATGAAAAAAAGCCCGCCACCGAGAGGTGGCGGGACTTCTCGGTAACTTAATTAACCTTTAGTAAGGTCTTGTAAGCGGTATACATCCATTGGCAATTTGATTGCTAAAGCTTGGCATACTGCATCAGCACCGTTAAGGGTAGTTGTGTAATACACTTTACCTTGTAATGCAGAGCGGCGGATCGAGAATGAATCTTCTTGAGCCTGTTTGCCTTCAGTTGTATTGATAATGAGGTGAACTTCGCCATTTTTCAAGCGGTCTACGATATTAGGACGGCCTTCAGTCACTTTGTTCACACGTTCACATTCAATACCAGCATCTTTAATCACATCATAAGTACCGCCAGTAGCGATGACTTTGAAGCCAAGATCTGTTAGCTGTTTCGCAATACCAACAGCACGAGGCTTGTCAGAATGACGAACAGATAAGAATGCATGTTTTACTTCGCCTTCCGTTGGTAGGCCTGGTAAACGGTCATTAGAGCCTAACACAGCTTTATAGAACGCTTCACCAAATGTTTTACCTACACCCATCACTTCGCCTGTAGATTTCATCTCAGGGCCAAGAATTGGGTCAACACCAGGGAATTTGTTGAATGGGAACACTGCTTCTTTTACAGAGAAGTGTTCAGGAATAATCTCTGTAGTGAATCCTTGAGATTCTAAAGATTGACCAGCCATACAACGCGCAGCAACTTTCGCTAAAGATTCACCAATGCACTTAGATACGAATGGAACAGTACGTGATGCACGTGGGTTCACTTCTAGAATGTATACGTCAGTGCCTTTAACAGCAAACTGTACGTTCATTAAACCAATTACGCCAAGCTCTTTCGCCATAGCGATGGTTTGACGGCGCATTTCATCCTGAACTTCTTTAGATAAAGAGTAAGGAGGAATAGAACATGCTGAGTCACCTGAGTGAATACCAGCTTGTTCGATGTGCTGCATGATACCGCCGATCACAACGTCTTTACCGTCAGATACGCAGTCCACGTCAACTTCGATTGCATCATCTAGGAAGTGGTCAAGAAGTACAGGTGCTTCGTTCGATGCTTGAACCGCATCACGTAAGTAACGTTTCAATTCTTCGTCGTTGTACACGATTTCCATCGCACGACCACCAAGCACGTAAGATGGACGTACCACAAGTGGGTAGCCAACTTTAGCTGCTTCAGCCATACCTTCTTCAGCAGATTTTACAATGCTGTTGTTTGGTTGACGAAGTTGTAGACGTTGAATCATTTGTTGGAAACGTTCACGGTCTTCTGCACGGTCAATCGCATCAGGTGATGTACCAATAATTGGCGCACCAGCTTCTTCTAAAGCACGAGCCAATTTAAGCGGAGTTTGACCGCCGTACTGAACGATAATGCCTTTAGGCTTCTCGATACGTACGATTTCAAGTACATCTTCCAAAGTAATTGGTTCGAAGTACAAACGATCTGATGTGTCGTAATCTGTAGAAACCGTTTCAGGGTTACAGTTCACCATGATGGTTTCATAGCCGTCATCACGCATAGCAAGAGCCGCGTGTACACAGCAGTAATCGAACTCGATACCTTGACCAATACGGTTTGGTCCGCCACCGATGACCATGATTTTGTCACGGTTCGATGGGTTTGCTTCACACTCTTCATCGTAAGTTGAGTACATGTAAGCTGTGTCAGATTCAAACTCTGCAGCACATGTATCTACACGTTTGTAAACTGGAGTTACACCCAAGTTCCAACGGTGTTTACGGAATTGTTTTTGTGAAATGCCCATCAAGTCCGCAATGCGAAGGTCAGATAAACCTTTGCGTTTGAACGAACGGATGTTGTCAGCGTTCAAATCACCAAAACCTAAAGTTTTGATTTGGTTTTCAGTTTTGATGATGTCTTCGATTTGAATCAAGAACCAACGGTCAATTTTGGTTGCTTCAAATACTTCATCAAGGGTGAAACCGTGACGGAATGCATCGCCTACATACCAAATACGCTCTGGACCTGGCACTTTCAATTCAACAAGAATTTTCTCACGTGCGCCTTCAGTGCCCACAGCGATTTTTTCGTCAAAACCACATGCGCCCACTTCAAGACCACGAAGTGCTTTAGACACAGACTCTTGGAAGTTACGGCCAATGGCCATGACTTCACCTACAGATTTCATCTGAGTCGTCAAAGTTGCGTCAGCTTGCGGGAATTTCTCGAAGTTGAAACGAGGAATCTTGGTTACAACATAGTCGATCGCAGGTTCGAAAGATGCAGGGGTTGTACCGCCAGTGATGTCGTTTTTCAACTCATCAAGGGTATAACCTACAGCCAATTTCGCCGCGATTTTCGCAATTGGGAAACCTGTTGCTTTAGACGCAAGTGCAGATGAACGAGAAACACGTGGGTTCATCTCGATCACAACCATACGGCCGTCTTTCGGGTTGATACCGAACTGAACGTTAGAGCCGCCAGTTTCAACACCAATTTCACGAAGTACAGCTAAAGATGCATTACGTAAAAGTTGGAATTCTTTGTCAGTCAATGTTTGTGCAGGAGCAACAGTGATTGAGTCACCTGTGTGCACGCCCATTGGGTCAAAGTTTTCAATGGTACATACAATGATACAGTTGTCGTTTTTGTCACGAACAACTTCCATTTCGTACTCTTTCCAACCAATTAATGATTCATCGATCAATAATTGTTTAGTTGGAGAAAGATCGAAACCGCGTTCACAGATTTCAATGAATTCTTCACGGTTGTATGCGATACCGCCGCCTGAACCACCCATAGTGAATGATGGACGGATAATGACAGGGAAGCCGAAACGCGCTTGAATTTCAAGTGCGTGTTCCATGCTTTCTGCAACGTCAGCGCGAGGGCATTCCAAACCGATTTTGCGCATTGCGATATCGAAAAGTTTACGGTCTTCCGCTTTTTCGATCGCTTCTTTGGTCGCGCCAATCAATTCAACATTGTATTTTTCTAGAATACCGTTGGCATCGAGTGCAAGTGCACAGTTCAATGCTGTTTGACCACCCATTGTAGGAAGAACTGCGTCTGGGCGTTCTTTCTCAATGATTGCAGCTACAGTTTGCCAAGTGATTGGCTCGATGTAAGTGGCATCTGCCATAGCAGGGTCAGTCATAATGGTTGCTGGGTTAGAGTTCACCAAAATAACACGGTAGCCTTCTTCACGAAGTGCTTTACATGCTTGAGCACCTGAGTAGTCAAACTCACATGCTTGACCGATGACAATCGGACCAGCACCAATAATTAAGATGCTTTTAATGTCTGTACGTTTAGCCATGATGCTTCCTTAATTACTTCTTAGATGCTTCGATAAGTTCGATGAAATGATCGAACAATGGTGCGCAGTCATGTGGACCAGGGCTTGCTTCGGGGTGACCTTGGAAACTGAACGCAGGTTTATCTGTACGGTGAATCCCTTGTAGGGTTTGGTCGAACAGTGATTTGTGCGTAGCTTTCAAGTTTGCAGGTAATGTTTCTGCATCTACTGCGAAGCCATGGTTTTGCGAAGTAATCATCACAATACCAGTTTCCATGTTTTGAACAGGGTGGTTGGCACCGTGGTGGCCGTGAGGCATTTTCACAGTTTTTGCACCTGAAGCAAGTGCAAGAATTTGGTGACCCAAGCAAATACCAAATACTGGTACATTGCGAGCATCTTCTACAATTGTTTTTACAGCTTCAATTGCGTAGTCACATGCAGCTGGATCGCCGGGGCCGTTCGATAAGAACACGCCATCTGGATTCAATGCAAGTACGTCAGCAGCAGGAGTTTGCGCAGGCACGACAGTCAATTTACAACCGCGGTCTGCGAGCATACGTAAGATGTTGGTTTTGACACCGTAATCGTATGCAACAACATGGAATTTAGCTTCAGGCTGAGAGAAACCTTTACCTAATGTCCAAGAACCTTCAGTCCATTCAAAGCCTTCAGGGTCACAGCATTCTTTTGCAAGGTCTAAACCATTTAAACCACCAAAAGCGCGTGCTTTAGCTAAAGCTTCTTCTTCTGTAATGTTTTCGCCAGCAAGGATACAACCATTTTGTGCACCTTTTGCTCGCAGAATACGCGTTAATTTACGTGTATCGATGTCTGCAATAGCAACAACATTGTGTTGTTCAAGGTAATCACCAAGTGATTGCTCAGCACGGAAGTTGCTATGCAATAAAGGTAGGTCACGAATGATCAATCCGTTAGCCCATACTTTATGAATTCGACCTGACTCAGCGTCTTCATCATTACAACCTGTGTTACCGATATGTGGGTAAGTTAGTGTCACAAGTTGTTGTGCATAACTAGGGTCAGTCAAAATTTCTTGATAGCCAGTCATTGCTGTATTAAAAACGACTTCACCAGTCGTACTACCCGATGCGCCAATAGAAGTACCTTTAAAGATAGTTCCGTCGGCAAGGGCTAAAATTGCTGGGGTGCTCAAACCAAAGCTCCTGAAATTTAGGCTGTAAAAAAGCGAGAAGACGAAAAAAAAGGAAGGCTGCTTAAAAACCTACCCTCCTTACATCTGCTCGCTTGAACTTAACACGGCATTATACGCAGAAAGCCACTGAAAGTCCATCGTAAATATCAGGAATAAAGCAGATAAAGCGCTTGCATTTTAGAATAAAGTTTGGTTTTGCAAAATCTTAGAAAAATGTAAGCAATTAATTATTGTCAGACAAATCATAAATTAAAATTTATCAAAAAGCGCTAATGTGGGTCGGTCAGCAAAAAATATAGGTACAAAGTCATGGCAACACAACAAAAACAAACAGCGACTAAATCCTCCCTGAAAGAAGTCGTTATCGAAGGTGCTGAAAAGCTTGAACAAGTTGCAAAAGAGGCGAGTGTTCAAGCCACAGAAGCGGTCACTGAAAGCAAAGAAAAGATCGGAGCAGAGGCAAAGCAGTTGAATGCCAGTGTGCAAGATCAATTGCGTCAGTTGAAGCAAGATGTATTGAATAAACTTGATCAGTTAAAAGTTCAGTTTGGTTCATCGCAAAAAGATTTTAGTGAACTCAAAGAGTTTGTGAAAACTGAGTTTAATACGGTTATTGATGATCTTTCTAAACTTGGAAAAGAGCTGAAAGAAGATGTGACCCAAATTTCAGGAAAGCACAAAGATCATCTAACAGAAACATTTAAGCGTTCTAAGGAACATACTTTGGAAGCGTGGAAAAAAGTTTCACCAGTGAAAGCTGAAGTTACGGATCAAACCACAGATCTTAAAAGTTAATTGTGAATGACATGAATTTTAAAACGCTTGAGCTAAGTCTAGTCATTCCAGGGAGCTGGATTCGGTGAGAGCGAATTAAACTTCAATTTAACGCTAAATATGCAAAAGGGAGTCATTAATGGCTCCCTTATTGTGAATGGTACATTTAAGTCCAAAGCACCTATTTAAAAATAGACAGGCAATAAAAAAGCAAAAGATCGTACTTTTGCTTTTTATCGAAGATCAAAACATCAAATGGTTTAGAACTGATGTAGCCAATCACGCTTGTTGTGAAAGTCAGCATTTGGACTACTATGCTGCATGGCATAGTACTGTTCACCTTGAGGGGTTTTCAGTACTGCAGTTAGACCAATATAGAGATCTTCCCATTTAAGTTTGTACTTCAGCATAAATTCTGTCAGATCAAGACTGACATTTAAGCCATAGTGCGTCCGTTTCAACTGATTCAGTTCAATATCGTAAGCAGCTTGTGGCGGCATATCTTCTGGATAGCGATATTCTTCAAACTGGTAAGCCTGCCAAGCTTGTGAAGGGGAGAGGTTGATTTCACGATAAAAGTCTTCGTTGCGTACACCAATAAAAACTTCTAAGCAGGTCTGTTCCCACAAAAAATCGATTCGTGGATGAGCTGATACCAATTCTGGCCATTGAATCAGTTGATTTGGGTCTCGAATCCAATAACCCACATTTAAAGTATATGGGCTTTGTTGTTCGATAGCACCAACGACTGATACAGCCTGAAAGCGACGATCAAAAGCGCTGAGTTCGAAACTTGCCATAAATGATTAGTTAGACAGGTGTGCGTAGCGAACAAGGTTAGACAGTTTTGCATTTTGTTTTGCCGCTTTGCGGTAAATCAACGCAATCTTACCAATCGTTTGAACAACTTCAGAACCTGAAACAGTCGCAATTTCAGTAATCATTGCAGCACGAGCTTCACGGTCTTCTGCCACAACTTTCACTTTAATTAACTCATGGTCGTTTAACGCACGGTTTAATTCTTCAACAACGCTTTCTGATAAGCCTTTGTCCGCAACCATTACAACTGGGTTTAGGGTGTGACCAATTTGACGTAAGCGTTTACGTTCTTGAATAGATAAAGCCGCCATAAATATAACCTAATTTTAAAAACGACCTAGTATAGCAAAATCAAAGTTGAAGCGCTGTATTTAATCGGCATTTTCTCGATGAAGATTATTGAAAAAAACATGATTTAAGATGCTTTTTAGATACACATGTCTACTGCAAAAGTGCTGAATTTCACGTACAATCAAGACTGAGAAGTTTTTTTTATTTAGAGAGTTATGGCTACCCGCATTACTAACCAGAAATTATCCAAAAGTAGTCGTGACTGGATGCGTGAGCATCTTGATGACCCCTTTGTGAAAAAAGCACAAAAGGAAGGATATCGTGCGCGTGCCGCTTATAAATTGCTTGAAATTCAAGAAAAATACAAATTGATCAAGCCAGGCATGACCGTTGTCGACTTAGGTGCTGCACCAGGTAGTTGGTCGCAAATTGCCGGTAAACTTGTTGGCGACAAAGGTTTGGTTATTGCTTCAGATATTTTACCAATGGATGCTTTACCCGATGTGACCTTCTTGCAAGGTGACTTTCGTGAACAAGAAGTGTTCGATGAATTGTTAAAAATTTTAGATGGACGTACTGTAGACGTTGTAATTTCAGATATGGCCCCCAATACATCAGGTAATAAGGCTGTAGATCAACCGCGTCAGATCTATCTTTGTGAATTAGCAATCGACTTTGCTCAAAAGGTTCTTGGACCAAATGGACAGTTTGTTGTTAAAGTGTTCCAAGGTATTGGATTTGATGAATACCGTAAGCAAGTTGTAGACACATTTGATGTGCTGAAAACAGCAAAACCGGCGGCTTCACGTGCTCGATCTAAAGAAGTGTTTTTAATCGGGCAGGGACGTAAGAAAGCTTTCAAGTAAAGTTTACTTGCCAACTCGTTAAAAATTGTGCATTTTGTACGTTTTTAAATTATTGCGAAGCTACTCTGCAGCGTAAGTATTAGAGTCACCCATGTAAGTGGGATTGAACGAATTAGATAGAAATGGGAATAAAGCTTTGAGCGATCTTTTTAAGAATGCCGTGTTGTGGCTGGTTATCCTAGGCGTGCTGGTTTTAATCTTCAGCAACGTCAGTGACCGCAATCAACCGACCGCGATGAACTATTCTGAGTTCGTGGCAGCCGTAAATGCGGGTCAGATTAAACAAGTCACCATTGATGGCGAAAGAATTCGTGGCGAAAAATCAAACGGTTCAGAGTTTGAAAGTATCCGTCCTGCGGTTCAAGATCCTGAACTTATGCCGAACCTGATCAAGAACAATGTTGTTGTTGAAGGTACAGCGCCACAGCGTCAAAGTATTTTGATGCAACTTCTGATTGCAAGTTTCCCTGTTCTTTTAATCATTCTGTTATTCATGTTCTTTATGCGCAACATGGGTGGTGGAGCTGGTGGTAAGAATAGCCCAATGAGTTTTGGTAAGTCAAAAGCAAAAATGCTGTCTGAAGACCAAATCAAAGTGACATTTACTGATGTTGCGGGCTGTGATGAAGCTAAACAAGAAGTTGTTGAAATCGTTGACTTCCTAAAAGATCCATCTAAGTTCAAACGACTTGGTGCAAGCATTCCGAAAGGCGTGCTCATGGTTGGTCCTCCGGGTACGGGTAAAACCTTACTTGCTAAAGCAATTGCGGGTGAAGCGAAAGTACCTTTCTTTAGTATTTCGGGTTCTGACTTTGTTGAAATGTTCGTGGGTGTGGGTGCGTCTCGTGTCCGTGACATGTTTGAACAAGCAAAGCGTCATGCGCCATGTATCATTTTCATCGATGAGATCGATGCTGTTGGTCGTCACCGTGGTTCAGGCACAGGCGGTGGTAATGATGAGCGTGAGCAAACATTAAACCAAATGTTGGTTGAAATGGATGGCTTTGAAGGCAACGAAGGTATTATCGTTATTGCTGCAACAAACCGTGCTGACGTATTGGATAAAGCTTTACTTCGTCCGGGTCGTTTTGACCGTCAAGTGATGGTATCTCTACCGGATATTAAAGGTCGTGAGCAAATCCTGAATGTACATTTGAAAAAATTACCTTCTGTGACTGGTGTAGATGTTAAAGTCTTGGCACGTGGTACACCGGGCTTCTCGGGTGCTCAGTTGGCTAACCTTGTAAACGAAGCAGCACTGTTTGCTGCACGTCGTAACAAGAACACGGTCGATATGCATGACTTTGAAGATGCTAAAGACAAGCTTTACATGGGTCCTGAACGTAAATCGATGGTGATTCGTGAAGAAGAGCGTCGTGCGACGGCTTATCATGAAGCAGGTCATGCGATTGTTGCTGAAATCTTGCCGGGTACAGACCCAGTGCATAAAGTGACAATTATGCCGCGTGGTTGGGCACTGGGTGTGACTTGGCAGTTGCCTGAACATGACCAAACCAGCCATTACAAAGACAAAATGTTGAATGAACTTTCAATTTTGTTTGGTGGTCGTATTGCAGAAGAAGTCTTCATTAACCAAATGTCGACTGGTGCTTCAAATGACTTTGAACGTGCAACGAAAATGGCACGTGCAATGGTTACTAAATACGGTATGTCCGATAAGATGGGCGTCATGGTTTACGAAGATGACTCACAGCAGTCATTCATGGGTGGTTTAGGAAGTCGTGTGATTTCTGAAGCAACTCAGCTTGAAGTTGACCGCGAAGTTCGCCGTATTTTAGATGAGCAATATAAAGTTGCTCGCGATATTCTTGAAAATAACAAAGATATAGCACATGCTATGGTAAAAGCATTGCTTGAATGGGAAACCATTGATCGTGATCAAATCCGTGACATTATGGAAGGTCGCGAACCTCAACCACCAAAAGTGTACATTGCAGAAAATCCAGTGATTGATGTAACACCAACGGATGGTCCAGATGTTCCACCACCATTGCCGTCATTGCCAAAAGCATAAAATTTTAAAACCACCTTCGGGTGGTTTTTTTATATGAAAATAAATGCATGTAAGCGAAATGCTGAGCAAACTTAGCGTTAAAATAAGCACAGCAAAATCTGGGATGTGTAATATGAAGTTAGTGTCTTTGCCTAATAAAATTTTAAACTGTGGTAACTTGCAATTAGATTTGTCAGAGCCACATGTGATGGGGATTTTAAATGTCACACCGGACTCTTTCAGTGATGGTGGCAAACATAATGGTAAAGACCAAGCTATAGCACATGCCTTACAAATGATTGCTGAGGGCGCGACAGTGATTGATGTCGGTGGTGAGTCAACACGTCCAGGCGCATCTGTTGTTGAGGTTGAAGAAGAAATTCGACGGGTCGTACCCGTCGTTGAAGCCTTATCCAAACACAATGTGGTGATTTCTATAGATACCTCACAACCTGAGGTGATTGAGGCAGCGGTTCAGGCAGGTGCGCATATCTGGAATGATGTACGTGCATTAACTCGGCCGAATGCCTTAGAAACAGCTGCAAAACTGAATATTCCAGTGATCATTATGCATATGCGCGGCGAACCCACCACGATGAATAATCTAGATCAGTATCAAGATGTTGTGGCTGATGTCATTGATGAATTAAAGCAACGCGTGCAAAATGCATTGGACGCAGGCGTGCGTGCAGAAAATATTATGATTGATCCGGGTTTTGGTTTTGCTAAAAATGCGCAGCAAAACTTAAAGCTTTTACAGCAATTCTATCAATTGAATGACATGGGCTATCCGATCCTGTCTGCATTATCACGTAAGCGTTTTATCGGTGAGGCACTTGGCGGTGCAGATGCACAAAATCGCGCTGTAGGCTCGGTTGCAGCGCATCTACTCAGCATTCAACAAGGTGCATGTATGGTTCGCGCACATGACGTCAAAGCAACGGTAGATGCGATACGTGTTTGGCAAGCCATGCAGAATGCAGTGTGACTTGAAAATACTGAATCCCAATAAATTTGGTGAATTGTAGTATTTGTGTTATATAAGCGCCCTGAATGTTTTGTGATAGAGTTTCGTATGTTTGCAGATTTACTGCTACCCATGTTTGATGATGAATATTACCCAGATGTGTTGGTTGCAGAGGTGAAGTTATTGGTTGTTCAATTTGCGAAGAAAATTGCAAAAGCAGATTTAAGTTCAACTGATATCTACCATTTTGCCAATGAAACGGTTGCACAGCTCAATAAGATGAAACCTCAATTTGAAGATTTAGATTCGTCTTTGGATGATACGGCTGCAGATTATATTGCAGAAGCCATGATGATGGTGCTGCAAGATGAAGGCCATATGGATATTGAAATGGAAGAGTTGGTTGCTAACCGAGAATGGTAATTGAACTTTAAAAAAAGCCCTGTAGTGACAGGGCTTTTTTGTATCTAGGGATTTAAAAATTATTCAGCTTTGTCTAAAAAATCTTTAAACGATGATTTGATCGATGCTGATAGTTTTTGTTCTTCTTGCATGGCTTGTAGGTGAAGGGTGTAGAAATACGTTTGATGTTCTTTTTGTTTTAAGGATTGTTGGTAAGACCAAAATGCCAGTTGGCGAAGCTTTTGTAGTTTTACTCGTTCAATGGCGCTGCTTTCAGGTTTATAAAATAATTCAGTAAATACACATAAAAAGAGACTAAAAAAAAGTCCACAGAGACTGATGAGGTTTAATACATCTATTTGTAGATACTTAAAGTTTATAGCAAGGATAAATGTGAATCCTCCAAGGAAATACAGTTGTATTTGCAGACGGTGAACGGCGGACTTGCTGCTAAAACGTGCTTGATAATGTGCATACCAGACATAGCAATAGATCCATGGAAGAATAATCAATAAACCAAGATTAAACGCCATTTTGGGGTCGTGTATTGAAAGTGCCGTTGAAAGCATATGACCAAGTACAGCGCTGCTAAGGGGGATAGAAAGTATCAGGCAAAAGCTAAAGATTAAAACAGGTGCAGTGGGTGTGAGATTGATAATTTTAAAATGTGCAAACAGCAGCCGTTGATAAAAGGCATCGGGATGCTTGAGTTGTAGTGCGGGGAGATTAAAATCTGAAGGTGTCGGCATCGAATAATAATAGATTTCTAAATTTTAGGCATAAAAAAACCAGCAAATTGCTGGATCTTTTATTGCACCAATCTTAGAAGTATAAGAATGGTGCCCGAGGCCAGACTCGAACTGGCACGCTTTGTGGGCGGGGGATTTTAAATCCCCTGTGTCTACCGATTTCACCACTCGGGCATGTGCGCAATAATAGAGGACGAAATGAAGCTTGGCAAGTGTATTTGATGGTGTTTGTTTTAAAATCAATCAATTCATGCATATAAGTTGAAAATATTCAAAAATAGCGATGTATTGAATGACTTTTTGAGCAGTGAATTAAAGTTTTTTGCACTATATCAATGCTAACTTATTTCATTAGCTCATCAAGATAATGTTCAACATTTTGGTGCTTTAGCTTTTTACACAGCTGATTTTCCTGGTGCAGCATTTGTATGTGTAAATTTTGGAAATGGGTAAAGCGCTCAGATAACTGTTTATGATTTGCTTGATTTGGATTACTGAGTGTCAAACGTAATTTTGCTTTAAGCATTTGTTTATACGACCAATAAGCAATACGACGTGTCTCTTGTAGAAAATAGTATTCTTGCGTGTTACTTCCACCTTTGAATAGATTTTCTTTATAAAAACGCACAAAGCCGAAACTCATGGCGAAAAAGAACAATACAGATTGAACGAAGGTGCTTTGTAAAAAGGCGATATTGAGTAATTGTAATAAAATCACGATCGCAAGTCTGAACGGCGTATTCTTCAAACTTTGATACAGGGACATTGAACTGTGTTTGATTTGCTTGATGACTAAGGGCACAACCAGCATGAAAAACAGCATAATACTCAGTACAGCAATACCATGAGCTCGAAACTCACTCATATCAGGAAAATACAGTTGCACTGCATGACCAATACTCATGCTCAAAGAAATAAAAATCATCGCCGCCAAAACCCAAGGAATGAGTTCTTTGAGTTCGTCTAAAATGCCTTGAGTTTTCAGTTGGCTATAAAATAAATAATTATGTTTAAAGGCTGCTGGATATTGCTGTTTCAGTTGTTGAAGGTAAAGCGCAGCCTGTTTCTTTTGAGCCATATTGTGACGTTAGTATTAAAGCGTGAAAGTAATATAGTTGATTTCGATATTTTTGACATAATTTTTTTCTAAATCATGTTGTATATCTGAACATTATAAGAGAAAACGCAATTTCTATAGCGAAGGTCGCAGTTTTCATGCTGCTTTTATGCGAAAATACATACTTATTGAATATTAAGTTTTTATAGGCAGTTTATGACTGATCATTCTCCTGAAACATTAAGCGATATCGAAATTCTAGACATTCTTCAGTCGATGAAATCAGATGTTTTAAATACTGAAGCAAATGAAGTGATTCGTAGTGGGGGAAAAGCTGGTCGTCAAGAAGCACACAAACAAGCTTTGGTAAAATTAAATCAAGCATTTGAAGATAAATTTGTTGAAGCTGTGACTTTAGCTTTAGGCTTAAATGAAGGCCAAAGTAAAAAAATCCGCTACAAAAAAGATCGTATCCGTATTTTGAAAGTTCGTGGTATCGATTATTTAGCGATTGATGGTGCCGAAACTGCACAAGTATTGTCGCAAGTTGCACAAGCGATTGTACGTGAAGACGCAACGGTGACTCATGACCTGCATAATATTTTCCCATTTTGGAAAGAAGGCTGGCCAATGGTACAATTCGACAATATCTATAAAATTTTAGAAGATGACATTCGTATTCATTATGAAGCAGTTCTAGAAGCATTAATTTCAAAGCATTAATCACTACAAATGAACCTGTGAGTGTAAAACACTGGCTAGTTCAGTATTGTTAAGCATAAAAAAAGCACCTGATGGTGCTTTTTTATCTTTAAAATTTTAAGTTAAGCTCGAATAAAACGGAAACATTCCAAAGATTAGACCCGCTGTTAACATGACAAAACAGGTGATTACAGCCCAGATAATGGTAAATTTCTGATGTTGTCCAAACTCGATCCCCGCAAGTCCACAGAGTAAATAGGTCGAAGGGACAAGCGGTGAGAGTAGATGTACAGGTTGCCCTACGATCGAGGCACGTGCCATTTCTACAGGTGCAATTCCATAATGAGCGGCAGCATCAGAAAGAATTGGCAAAACCCCGAAATAGAAAGCATCATTCGACATAAAGAAAGTCATCGGCATACTAATGACAGCGGTGATTGGTGCTAAATAGGGGCCCATACTTTCTGGGATAATTGCCACAAGTTCTTTGGACATGGCTTCTACCATACCTGTTCCAGCTAAAATACCGGTAAAAATACCTGCAGCAAAAATGATACCGACCACGTTTAAAGCACTACTAGCATGATGTGCGATTAACTTTTTCTGCAAGTCGACATTTTTGTAGTTGACGACTAGCGCAATACACAAAGCCACCATGAATAAAATAGGCATAGGTAAAATACTAAAAACCAGACAAATCATCAGAACGACGGTTAACAGTGCATTGAACCAACGTAGATCTGCGCGGTTGGCTTCTGGATTATCTGAAATTTGAATGTTTTCACCATGGCTGATATCCAATTGGACAATTCCCAGACGCTTTCTTTCCATTCGACCATACATGGTTCCCAAAAAGTACAACCAGCCGATGGCAAATAGCATCGGTAAAACCATCGGAACAAAAACATCACTTAGGTCGACATGAAGTGCGCTGGCGGCGCGGGCTGTAGGCCCACCCCATGGCGTAAGGTTCATAATGCCGCTAGAGAGCATAATCAAACATGCCATAATCAATGGGCTCATACCTAGGCGCTTATAGAGTGGCAGCATGGCAGCAACACAGATCATATAGGTTGTAGAACCATCTCCATCCAAAGAGACAATTAACGTCAGGGTAATGGTTCCAAGGACAACTTTTAACGGATCACCTTTGACCATTTTTAAAATAAATTTCACCGAAGGATCGAACAATCCTGTATCGATCATAATGGCAAAATACAGAATCGCAAAAAGCAGCATGATGCCAGTCGGTGCAAGTTTTTTTACACCTTCTATCATCATTTCGCCAATTTCATTTATTTGTATGTGTGACAAGCTGTCAAAATAAAAACCAAGTAACCACGCAATCAAGGCAAAAAGTAGGGGAATTAAAGTCAGTGCGACAAGTGGGCTTAAGCGTTTCGACATGATCAAATACATAAAGCACAAGATCATGCCCAAACCGAGTACGGTTAACATGGTTCATTCCTTTGAAATATAAAGCTGTTTTTAAATCCAAGGGCAGAGCATAAAGAGAAAATTCATCAGTCAAAACAAAGGTGAGAAAATGTGAAATACATCACTATTTTAGTGGGAAATAGTCATTAATAATGAAGGTATTAGGGAAGGGCGGTTTTTCGATTTATTTTAATTTGTATTCAAAAAAAGTGGTCTGTTTACATTTATTCAACATCAGTAGAGAACTGTAAGTGCTGTGCAGATCCAGTTTGATCACAACAAGTACGCTTATGCAAAAATAGACAGTAGGGTCCGAATCGGCCAACTAAATAATCGGAACCAAAAAATTAAGGGATTATAAAAAAACAGACCAAAACGCATGGTTTCGTCATAGCGTTGTCGACCGCGTTCATAGGGATAAGGCGTTAAAAACCAAGCAGTGACGATCAGCGCAACACCGAGCAATAGAAATAAAGGTTGTGGATGAGCTTTGAAAAAATAATAGATTAGATAAGCCCCAGTATAAAAACTAAAGCAAGTCAAAATCGCTTTAAGTGAAAAAGACATCTTCGTATTCCATCGTATTTATATTTTATTGTTTTAGAAAAAAGAAGAATCGAATTAATCCGATTCTTCTGGTGTATCAAGTTCAGTTTCAGCCTGTTGTAAGCGGGTCACTAATAATTGGTCAATTTTAAAGTGGTCTACATCAACAACTTCAAATTTGTAGCCATGATAAGTAACAAAGTCAGCTGGACGTGGAATTTTACGCAGTTTAAACATCATAAAGCCCGCAAGGGTTTCATAGTTTTCTTCATCGGGCATTTCATCTAAAGCGAGGGCATGCTTTAAATCTTCAATTGGTGTACTGCCATCGATAAGCCAAGAATCTGCATCACGTTTAATAATTTGTTGTTCTGCTTCAATCGGTGTTACCCAGTCGCCCATCACGGTAATCATAATGTCGGAGAGGGTAATAACGCCGACAACCAACGCGTATTCGTTAATTACTACGGCAAATTTTTCTTTGGTTGAACGAAAGCGATCGAGTAATTCAGACAGTGTTAATGTATCTGGAATCGTGAGGACATTACGAATAGTATTTTCATTGAGCTGTAGAAGTGACTGATTGTTGAGGATACGAACCAAAATATCTTTGGCATCCACATAGCCAATCACGTCATCAATATTTTCACTACAGACCAAAAACTTCGAATATGGAAATTCAGCGAGTTTTTGACGAATACTGGCTTCTGATTCTTTTAGGGTAAAGTACACCACGTTTTCACGTGTAGTCATACTTGAAGGGACGTTACGTTCTTCCAGCTCAAATACGTTTTCAATAAAGTGGTGTTCTTGCTTTTGTAGTACACCAGCTTGAGCACCGGCATCCATCACGGCTGAAATATCGTCAAAGGTAATATTGTCATCACGTGTTGTATTCACTTTAAATAAACGAAACAACAAATTGGCAATGGCATTAATCACCCACGCCATTGGCTTACACACCTTAATAAAGATTTGAATCGGGTCAACAACAGCAACGGCAATTTTTTCAGGTGCGATCATCGCCAAACGTTTTGGCATCAAATCAGCAAATAGAATGAATAAGGATGTGACTAAAGTAAACGACAGTGTGAATCCAATGGTTTCAGTCCACGGACCTTGATAAAAACGAGTGACTAAGGTTATGAAATAAGGACGAAAAGCACCTTCACCCAAAATACCGCCGAGAATTGCTACGGCATTTAAGCCAATTTGTGATGCGGCGAAAAAGTCTGCTGAGTTGGCTTGTAAGTCAAGCACACGTTGTGCACGTGAATCTCCAGATTCAGCCAAAATTTTAAGTTTTACTTTTCGTGCACCCGCAAGGGCAATTTCTGTTAATGAAAGAAAACCCGCACCGACGATCAGGAGAATAATAATGACAATATTTTGGAAAAGGCTCACGAATACACCTGTTTGTGATTCATTCTATTTTTCTGTATTTCTAACACAAAAATGGGCAAGGTAGTAGTCTTAACTACTACCTATATAGTGACAGTATACGTTTGAATTAATAAGGAATTAAAGAATTAATTACTGATACTGTGAAAACTGAGAGTTATTCATTAAGTATTCGCGGTTTTCTTCTTCAATCATTTGACGTGCAACATACAATATAAGTTGACGTAACCAGCGATGAGCAGGGTGATGATGAAGTAATGGACACCAAGCCATTTTTAATTCAAATTCAGGAATATAGAATGGTGGATCGCGAAGTAATAGGTTTTGACTTTTGGCTTGAAGGCGAGCGATACGGCTTGGCAGAGTCGCAACCAAATCAACATTCGAGGCCAATAAGCCAGGCATTTGATAATGACGAGTAAAAACTGAAATTTTACGTTTTTGGCCAATACGTTCTAGAGCCTGATCAATCCAACCTAGACCCGCTTGTTTTTCAGGATTGACACCAAAACCGACACCCATACCTGTTTTAGATACCCAAATGTGTTGTGCATCTAGATAGCTTTTCAGGTTTAAATTATTTGCAGCAGGGTGCTTGGCATTTAAAAGGCATGAAAAACTGTCACGCCAGACCAAAACTTGGTGGAAACTTTGCGGAATTTCATTAAAGCGGTTAATCGCCAAGTCGACTTTACCTTGTTCCATATCTCGATAAGACACATCACTAGGCGTTAAAAAATCGAGAACCACATTGGGTGCTTCTGAGCGCAAAGCTTTTACTAGGCGCGGCACCAGTGTTGCTTCAGCATAATCTGAAGTCATGATGCGGAAGACACGATTTGAGGTGTAAGGTCGGAACTCGGTACGAGGTTCCAAAATCATCGAAAGGTCAGAGAGAGCATCACGGATACGTGGCTGTAATTCAAGCGCACGTTCTGTAGGTGTCATACCTTCTGAAGAACGAATAAGAAGTGGATCATTAAATAAGTTGCGTAAACGACGTAGAATATTACTCATCGCAGGCTGAGTTACACCCAGTTGCTCGGCAGCACGAGTCACGTTTTTTTCACGAAGAAGTACATCAAGATAAATTAATAGATTGAGATCGACCCGCTCCAGATTCATAAAATAAATACCGACAATAAAATCATGAAATTTATCTGATTATGCCATAACTACTAAGGCTTGTGTAAAAAATGGATGAAAAAATGACGTGTACTTTTGTACTAAAATTCGGCAGTTTTAAGACAAATTTGCTGAAGTGCCAGCACATATTTCTTAAATACTTATTATCTGTTTAGACCGATATTTTTAAGTGAGTGAAATAAAAATACGGAGCAATTTTGTTTATGCGATGTGATGTTCATAAAACAAAAAAATTAGATGAAATATCTCATTTACATGATCATTTGAAGACAGAATAACCAAGTATTTAGCTTGGTGAATTTGGGCAAAAATGGCGTAAAAAATGCTGTTTTTTTTTAAAGTGAATGCTCAGTCGACTTAAGTCTAATGAAGAATAATTCATCAAAATGTTTGAAAAATAGACAAAAAAATTAGCAAAATATTTTAATAAAAGTATTTAAATACAAATACTTATAAGTGTTGGTTAATTATTATAATACGACTTTAATCTACATATTTTTTAAATAAATACTGAAAATTAATGCAGAATATTGGATTAATTTTTTTAGTCAATCTACTCTGTGTCTATCGCAACGAAGTGTTCTAAATCTGAACAATCATTCGAGGGTATGATTTTAGCCTTACGTTGCAGAAAAATCCTAATATTATTACAGGAACATATCATGTCTACATACTTAACAGCGATTGATGCAATCCGTGAATTAAAAGCAAAATTCGGAAGCACTTGGCGCGATATTAGCCCAGAAGATGCTGCACGTATGCAAATGCAAAACCGTTTCAAAACTGGTTTAGACATTGCGAAATATACAGCTGCTATTATGCGTCGTGATATGGCTGCTTATGATGCTGATTCTAGCAAATACACTCAATCATTAGGTTGCTGGCACGGTTTCATCGCACAACAAAAAATGATTGCGAACAAAAAATACTTCGGTACAACTGAACGTCGCTATATCTACCTTTCAGGTTGGATGGTTGCAGCTCTTCGTTCAGAATTCGGTCCACTTCCTGACCAATCTATGCACGAAAAAACTTCAGTACCTGCATTGATCGAAGAAATCTACACTTTCCTACGTCAAGCTGACGCGAAAGAATTAAACGACTTGTTCCGTGCGCTTAAAAAAGCAAACGAAGCTGGTGATACTGCTAAAGCTGCTGAAATCACTGCTCAAATCGACGGTTTCCAAACTCACGTTGTGCCAATTATTGCTGACATCGACGCT
Source organism: Acinetobacter sp. YH12027 (assembly GCF_013420085.1). Classification (NCBI taxonomy): domain Bacteria; kingdom Pseudomonadati; phylum Pseudomonadota; class Gammaproteobacteria; order Moraxellales; family Moraxellaceae; genus Acinetobacter; species Acinetobacter sp. YH12027. Next base: position 50,942 of record NZ_VOYW01000009.1, on the reverse strand, counting down.
GGTTTCGGTAACGAAGAAGCGACTTACTTACTAGCTAAGAAAATGATCGAAGCGGGTGCTTGTGCACTTCAAATCGAAAACCAAGTATCTGACGCTAAACAATGTGGTCACCAAGCTGGTAAAGTTACAGTTCCACACGAAGACTTCATCGCGAAAATCCACGCTCTTCGCTATGCATTCTTAGAAATGGGTCTTGATGACGGTATCATCGTTGCTCGTACTGACTCTGAAGGCGCTGACTTGACTCAAAAAATCCCAGTGGTTAAAGAGCCAGGCGACATCGCTTCTCAATACATCAGCTACTTAGACACAACTGAAATTGACATTTCAGAAGCTCAAGAAGACGAAATCCTAATCAAGCGTAACGGTAAACTTCACCGTCCAAAACGTCTTGCTTCTGGCTTGTACCAGTTCCGTCCAGACACGCAAATTGACCGCGTTGTACTTGACTGCGTATCTAGCCTTCAAAATGGTGCTGACCTTCTTTGGATCGAAACTGCGACTCCAAACGTTGAAGAAATCGCTCACATGGTTAACCGTGTTAAAGAAACAGTTCCAAATGCGAAACTTGTTTATAACAACTCGCCTTCATTCAACTGGACTTTAAACTTCCGTCAACAAGCTTACGACCGTTGGGTTGCTGAAGGTAAAGACGTTTCTGCTTACGACCGTGCTAAACTAATGAGCGCTGAATACGATAACTCTGAATTAGCTGCTGAAGCTGACGAAAAAGTTCGTACGTTCCAAGCTGATGCTTCTCGTGAAGCGGGCGTGTTCCATCACTTGATCACACTTCCGACTTACCATACAGCTGCTCTTTCTACTCACGAGCTTGCTCAAGGTTACTTCGGCGACCAAGGTATGCTTGCTTATGTAGCTGGCGTTCAACGTAAAGAAATCCGCGGTACGATTTCTTGTGTTAAACACCAAGCAATGGCTGGTTCTGACATCGGTGACGACCACAAAGAAATCTTCGCTGGTGACAACGCGCTTAAAGCGGGTGACGATGCGAAAAACACAATGAACCAATTCGCTGCTCACTAAGCATTGAACTGATTCGAAAAAAAGCCCAGCGAAAGCTGGGTTTTTTTATGGCCTTAAAATCGTGTTGAATTTAGGTTCTGTTGATATTTCATAATGACAGCCAAATAAATATGTAAGCTAAGGCAACTGATTTTTCATAGTTCTGCTTGAGTCTTGCAAATGTATTCTGGATTGTTTTTTTGGATAGATAGCAAGCCAAACTGGGACAACTCTTAAATAAGCTTTTGAAATTGAAAAGATTTGAATGAAATATTTGAAGCAAAGAAAAGTGGTGGAATGGAGCAGAGATAGAATATTACATTATTGAAGAAGCCTTTAGTGGCAGGTTTGTGCGCCTTTAATCAACAACTCATCGGAATTAAAACAAATACGCTATATCTACACTTGTATATTTAATAAGCTTTCTTTGCGCTAAAAAAGCGACACTTATCTGATGGCTTTGGTCAAAAGGTATGCATAAAAACAAATGAATGGACAATAAAAATGGAAAAAAATCTCTGGATCAGGACACTTCTTTGTATGACAGTTACGGTGTCGCCACTTATTTTCGCAGCGACAACCACTGCACCCGTTCCACCCAATAGCCAGCAAGTCTTTTTTGTCGGCAATAATTGGGATGGTACGGTTACAGTGATCAATCCTGCAAAAAACTATCAGAAAGTTGGTGTCATCAATATGGTGCCCGACAAAAAACAACGCCTCACTGAAATTTACCTCAACCCAGTAAAATTAATCGCTTATAGCTATATTCGTAATACGGCAGGAGAGGGAAATGATCAATTGGTCGATGACATGTATTCCACACCAGATGGCAAATCGGTGGTTGCATCACGCCCAAGTTATGCTGATGTCGTCTCGATTAACATTGCAACGGGGAAAATCAATTGGCGCACACCCGTTGAAGGATTTCGAGCAGACCATATGGCGGTTTCACCCGATGGACAACAAGTTGCTGTTTCAGCATCTTCAGGTAATGTCGTACATATATTCGATATCAACACAGGCAAAGAACTAGGACGTTTTGCGACGGGCGATAAACCACATGAAAATATCTATTTTGCCAACGGTACTAAAATCCTAAATTCAGCCATTGGTAATGTCGAAACAGCCATGGATGCTTCTTGGCAAGACTTTACCAAAGGCAAACGCTACATCACGATAGCAGATGCTCAAAACTATAAAGTCCTCAAAAAAATAGATTTTAGACCTGCTTTAGATGCCGTAGGACGCAAAGACTTATCAAACTCAGTTCGACCGATTGTATTTAGTAAAGATGAATCCAAAATCTATGCGCAGGTCTCATTTTTTAATGGTCTGGTCGAATATGATCTCAATCAAGACAAAGTCACGCGCATTGCACAGCTTCCGGGAAGTACAACTATTCCCTCAGATCGCACGAAATGGGTGAATGACTCACGCCATCATGGGCTTTCCATCAGTGGAGATGGTGAAAAACTATGTGTCGCAGGAACCATGGATGATTATGCCACTATCGTCGATCGTAAAACTTTGACTGCAGCCAAATTGATTGCTGCAGGCAAACCGTATTGGGCAACGCAAAGCCCAGATGGTAAACGCTGTGTAATTTCTGAAAGTGCGACAGATGCAGTAACCGTGATTGATTTTGCAACAGGTGAAAAAGTCATCACAGTTCCAGTTGGCAATCACCCACAGCGTGTTCGTTTGGGTTATGCGCCAGCAGGATGGGGCAACTAATAATTTAGATAAAATTAAATAAAAAGGTAAATTCAGAGTCAAATCGGCTCTGAATTTTTTAAATATCAGAAGGTGTCTAGAGACTGCATCATGAATAAAAAATGGATTGTTTTAGGTTTGACGTTTAGTTTAATTTTATGGTTGATGATTCAGTTTTTAAAACCACGGCAGCAGGAGGTTCATGAACAGCTACCTTTAGATCAACAAAAAGTGTCCGAAACACATTCAGATCAAACCACGGAAAATGTTTTACAGCATTCAAGTTCCAAACCCAAACAAGAAAGACAAGATAATGAAACGCACACCCAGTTATTACAGCAACGTGAACAGGTATTTCAACAATTTCAGCAAATAAACACACAGATGAGTCAGGGGCAGCAGCCGAATCAAAATCAAGTACTCGCTTTACTCGAGCAGCAATACAGATTGGTTGAAAAAGGCGTCGTGAACGTGGATGAAGCTATTTCATCTATTCAATATTTACGCCAAATACTTCCCGAAATGGATCGATTTTTAGATGGGCAGCAAGCTAAATTGGAACAACTCAAAAATTGAATAAGGCGGATTAAATCAGCTTTTGAAGGTGAACAAACTTGAATAAAAATTTTTAACTGATGTTACGCAGTAACATCAAAGCGCAATTTGCTTCAAATAAAACAACGATACGCGGTAACGTCATCCGCAAGTGTTTAAGACAGGACTACTTCTAATCAAAAATGTTTTTGTGATGCTTTGAATAATTTGACGGTAGTGAACGAGTTTTGCGGATGACAATGGTTTTGGGTACTTTTGTCGAAACAAAAGTATCTCCAGCCGAAGGCTAATCTCTTTATTTAATCCTTAGATGTAAGACTCCGTCGAATAGGCTTAAAATTATTTTAAAAATGCGAAATTACTTTTATGTGCGTAACATCAGTTTTTAAGAAAAGAACAGGAGTCGAATAGCGCAGAAATAGAATAGTGAATTTTTTAGAATATTTTTGAATTGAGTTGAATGCTGAAAATTCATTTAATGACTTGGAAGATAAACACTCCGAAGATGCCGCTGCAAATGTCGTGACCCTGAACCCGATGAGTTCAAGGTGGACGCGACGTACACTCGCTGGGTTTCCCACACGAGGAGGGCATACGCTCAGAATATACAGAACACATCCATAAGTTTAAGTATCGGCAGGGGATTAGACCTAGCTGGCGAACACCTCAGAGATGTACTCAGTATAACGAATTCAGCGTTATTGGCAAATCACCAAACGCTGACAAAGTGTTTAAAATGAAGCAATCGGGCAAAGTATAATCACTAAACCACCGATTAATCAGTCAATTCTTCCACTTGTTCCAAAATATTTTGCAACAAAAGTTCGCAGTTTGCATATTCTTGCAAACTCTTATTCATCGACAGGACTTCTTGCATTAACTCAAGTGCGACCATAATGATCAACTTGCTTGGTTCCATACGTGGCGCTTTACGACGAAATTCATCGTATTTGTCATTCAGCAGCTGCGCTGCACGTTCTAAATCTGCTTGTTGGTCAGAGGTCGTCGCTAAACGGAAACTATGACCTAGAACTTTTAAATCAACTGCAATTTGTTCACTCATGATCAAACTTCCTCATTGCTTTCAGTCGGATGCGCCAATTGTTGAATTTCTTGTGCATGTTGATCTTGAGCAGTACCTAAAATGGCTAAACGTTGAATAATCGCTTCAACTTTGGCTTTGGCATGTTCATTTTTTTGAAGCAGACGTTCACGTTCTTGCTTTAAACCTTGAATTTCTTGCTGAGCATGACGTTGTTCATTTTGCATTTTTTCTTTGACGATACGTAACTCATTACGCTCTGCCAAAATTTCCTGAAAACGATTTTTTAGATCAGTACAGCTTTTTTCGAGGCGGCTGTATCGGTCAGCCAAAGCAGTTGCATCAGTATTGAGCTGTTGAAGTTGAGCACGTGAATCAGTTAATTGCTCATTCAGTGTTTCAATTTCTTCTTGTTTCGAGGTGATAATGCCGTTCTTATGTACAATTTGAGCATGATGCTGCTCATTAGATGAGTTTTTCTCATCTTGTAAGGCACCATTTTCGCTTTCAAATTGCGCCAGTCGCGTTTTTAAAACGCTAATATGCGCTTGGAGACGCTGTAATTCTTCTAACATAACGTAGTCGCACAGTCTTGCAAACAAAGGTAATATATACGAAGTATAGAGATTGGATAAGCGAATGCAAGACGATATTTCAGGTTGGTCAGATTGGTCCCACAATTTTTCTAAAATTGAAGAAATTTCAAGCCCAAGTGAGTTACATGGTTTACTCACCGGTATAGTTTGTGTGTCACAACCACCGAGTCGTGAAGAGTGGCAACAAATTTTAGCAACGCTTGATGTTGCTGAATTAGATGAAGATGCATTGGCATTGTTAACTGAAGAAGCAGAAGATGTAGCTCATTCTCTTTCAGATGATGAACTCGACTATCTTCCTTTATTACCAGATGATGATCACTTACTTGGTGAGCGTGTGCAAGCCTTGGCAGACTGGTGTGCAGGTGTGGTTCTTGGTTTTGGTTTGGCGGCAGGACATCTGCGTACCAATGAACAAGAATTGATTGAGCATTTACAAGATGTCGCTTCAGTAGAATTTGAAGATTCAGATGATGATGAAGAAGGTGAAGAAAGCTATCAGGAATTATACGAATTTGTTCGTTTAATCCCAGTAAGCCTATCTATGGGACGTACCAAAGTTGATGTTTCAGAAACACCGTTGCTACAACTGAGCGCTAAAAATTCATTGGCTCAAGCGGGCAATGTGGTTGAAATGTTCACCCCACACCGTCCAAGTTAAGGCATTCTTTTTGCATTAATAATTAATAGATGATGGACTCTATCTAAGGAGTTCATCATCCTATTAAATCAATCATAGTCCAAGCGTATAAGAAGCATATCAATGAAGAAATTAACTCAAGCAGATTTTCAGGAACGTCGTGACATCCTTGCAGGTGAAATGGGCTTACGCAGTATCGCAATTATTGCCACGAGCAAAGAAGCCATGCGAAACCGTGATGCCGACTATAAATTCCGTGCTGATAGTAGTTTCTTTTATTTAACAGGTTTTGCTGAACCTGAAGCGGTTGCAGTGATTGAAACCTTTGATAGCGAAGAAGAAGGTTATAGCTATAGTTTGTTCTGCCGTGAACGTGACCGTGAAATGGAAATTTGGAATGGTTACCGTGCGGGTATTGATGGCGCGATTGATGACTATGACGCGGATGAAGCCTTTGCTATCGATTTATTAGACGAAGAAATTTTAGAAAAATTACAAAATAAAGATAAATTATTTTACCGTATCGGGCAGCAAGCAGATTTTGATGCCCGTGTGGCGCAGTGGATTGCAGCTGCAAGCGGTGAATCACGTAAGGGTGCAAGTGCGCCGGCACAAGTCATTCAATTGGATCGCATTATCGATGAAATGCGTTTGCATAAGTCTGATGATGAACTCGAATTGATGCAGATTGCTTCGGATATTTCAGCAGAAGCACATACTCGTGCCATGCAAACAGTCAAACCGGGCATGATGGAATATGCACTAGAAGCAGAACTGAATTATGTCTTTGGTAAAAATGGATGTGTACCGTCCTATAATAGCATCGTTGGTGGTGGTGAAAATGGCTGTATTTTGCACTATGTGGAAAATGACAAAGAATTGAAAGATGGTGATTTGGTACTGATTGATGCAGCGTGTGAATATCAACTGTATGCCTCAGACATTACCCGTACTTTCCCTGTTAACGGTAAATTCAGCCCTGAACAAAAAGCACTTTATAATGTCGTGCTCGATTCGCAAATTGCGGCGATTGATGCTGTGCGTATCGGCAACTCGTATAAAGAACCGCATAACGTTGCAGTGCGTATTTTAGTTCAAGGTTTGCTTGATTTGGGCATCATGCAGGGAGATATTGACGAAATCATCGCAAAAGAAGGTTATCGTCAGTTCTATATGCATGGCACAGGCCACTGGCTCGGTATGGACGTGCATGACGTTGGTTCATATAAACAAGACGGTGAATGGCGTGCCTATGAAGAAGGTATGGTCGTGACTGTTGAGCCGGGGCTTTATATTGCGCCAGATGATGAAACTGTTGATGAAAAATGGCGTGGTATTGGTATCCGTATTGAAGATGATGTTGTAGCAACTCAAAATGGTCCACGTGTTTTAACCGCTGCAGTGGTGAAATCTGTAGAAGAGATTGAAGCGCTGATGGCGAAAGCGAAAGCCGCTTAAGTTTATACAGTATTTAAAAAAGCCGGTCAGATGATCGGCTTTTTTTTATCTATAAGCAGTCATATAAATACTAATCATACAGACAATGTTAATTAGCAATGTAGTTGATTTTCTGATGTTAAGTTTTTACAAAAATTAGATATAAGTCTTTTAAAATTAATCGTATAAATTTTTTATTTTAATCATAATTATGGGCGTTAGAAAAGCTGGGGTGGTTATTCCCTTTAATGGCAATCAATAGGATATTGAAAGACTGATAAATGATTGGCTAGTTTATTTTGAAGAAAACTCAAAGTCTGCATTAGATATAGAGTGGCTGACGGATCATATTGTTTGTATCAATAGTGCCGGATTAGCACATTTTGCTTTTACTGAACCTGAAAAATGGAGCAGTTTGCTAAGCAGTCAGTTGCCGATGAAATGGATGATCTTCTTTGATTTTGCAGACACAAATTCAAGCTATAGCTATGCGCTTTATAAAGAGGGTGCAGAAATCAGATGTGTCATTCAAGCGGAAGAAGAGAAACTTTACATGGATGGAGAAAGACAAGATTTTGAAAAGGAATGGTTAAACTTTTCAACAAGGTATTTATACGAATATGTTGAAAATGGCAAAGTTCAAAAAAAATGGACGACTGATTTAAACAGTTTAAAAGAAGAAATCAATCAAGATTTGGAAAGCTATTATCAGTATTATTATTTTAGCGAAAAGGATCATTTAATTTATCATACTCAATTGGTTCGGCAGTTATTGATTGAACTCTTTAAAAACTATGTCGGTTTTGAAATCTTTGATAGTGATTATAATCCAGTAAAGAAAATAAAGTTTAAGTATAACAATCAGCCTACTTATGATGATTATTTGAGTTTAGCCTCAAGAGGGGATATTGCAGCCCAAATTAAATTGGGTGAAATGTATGAAACGGGATGCGGCGTTGAAAAAAATGATGTTACAGCACAAGGATGGTATCAAAAAGCGGCTGATCAGGGTGATGATGCAGCGATGCTGAAGTTAGCCGTGCTGTTGTTCAAAAAGCCATTTAAAACAGATATTCATATCGCTTTAGTCTACTGAATCAGTCAGTGGAAAAGGGAAATATAAACGCAAGAACGGCCCTTGCTGAAATATATGAAAAGGGCGAAATTCTTGATCAAGATTATAATCTAGCTATGAACTTGTACAAGCAATCGGCAAAACAAGGCTGTGCAATTGCTCCCTATAAAATTGGCTTAATGTATGAGCTAGGCAATGGCGCAGCTCAAGATTTAAAGATGGCGAAACGCTGGTATCACCAAGCGGCGAATGCTTTTAATCAAGATGCAGAAATTCGATTGCAGAAATTAATCCAGCATTTTAATGCTTAAGCCATTCATTTAAATTATTCCGTATTAAGGAGATCATTTCTGTCTTTTGTGTTCTATATCTTTATCTATTGCTATGAAAATAAATTGAATACATGAGCGCAATATTTTGACCAAATCATGGAAAATATTAAATAAATATAAAAAAAGCCGATCCATTGATCGGCTTTTTAGCTTCACTTTGCGATTAAGACTTTTGTAAAAATTCTGTCGCTAATTTTAAAAACTCTTCCGGTTTTTCATATACGGCCAAATGTCCGGTTGCCGGTTGCCGGTTGCCGGTTGCCGGTTGCCGGTTCAGCATATTCAGCATGTGAAATCAGATCTATAGCATATTGGACCATACACTCGGGTGCATATAATCATAATTACAGCCATTCACTAATGTTTGTTTGTTGATTTTTTTTCGCTGTCTCAGTCACATCGGTATGAATCTACAACTCAGCTTGGTGGGTAAATCTTTCTCAATTATTGGTTTGCAGCGTATTTTCTAAGGTTTGCGCCATAGTATTTTCACACCATGCCAAGGTAAAGTTGGCGCTAAAACCTGTTTGAATAATAGTGCTCAACATCGCTTTAGAGTTGCTCTGTACCTAACTCAAATTAAAGCTTGGTACGTGCATCAACTTTAGGATAAGGCGCCAATAACACAACAAAAATTACATTTTCTGGATATATTCTGCTGCGGAATATATCCAGAAAATGTTGTGTAATGAAAAGCTCATTAAACCGAATGGTGTAACATAAGTGGTTTCTGCAGCTGCAATCACTTATTCAAATAATTGAGCAATTGCTAAATGCTGATCATCAGGTTGTTAGCTTGATATCATCCTTTTGAATGCATCAAAACATGACATGTTCAAATGACGCTGATTTACGCAAATGATGGTTGATTCTGATGGGCTTAGCCATTTTTATTGTGATTTTCTCTTTTTTTAAAGATCAATATTTACGGCAAGAGATGATTAATTTTGTATTTAATCAGTGCAAATACCTGCAACTAATTTGTATTTCATTATAAAAAATCATGCCCTTGATGTAAGATAAAATTCATTACAGATTATATGTATTTCGAGTGAATGTCCTAAATTCGAATACTTGATAAAAAAGGAAACAAGCATGCAGCAAGAAGTCATCATAGTTGGTGGTGGTATGGTCGGTTTAAGTCTGGCACTCATGTTGGCCAAAGACAAAATTGGCGTAAAACTTTTAGAAGCCACTAAATACCCCAATTATGATGATGCAAACCTTGAGCCTTATCACTCGAGTTTTGATGCACGAAACAGCGCCTTGTCACGCCGTACGGTGCAAATTTATCAAGAACTAGGCCTCTGGGATGCTTTGCAGGAACACGCCACACCTATTTTAGAAGTGAATATTACAGAGCAAGGCAGTTTTGGTAAGGCAAGACTCAAAGCAGAACAAGAAAAAGTCGAAAGCTTTGGACAAGTTATTGAAAATGCATGGCTCGGCCGTGTGCTGCTCACAGAAGTCAAAAAAGAACCGCTGATAGAATTAATTGACGGCGTACAAGTGACTTCGCTGACGCAGGATGCAGACCATGCCTATATTGAAGCAAAGCGTGCTAAAGAACAGCTCAAACTACAATCTAAAATTGTGATTGCCGCCGATGGCCGTGATTCATTCTGCCGTAAAGCCTTAGGTATTGGCGCATCGGTGCATGATTATGACCAAGTGGCGATTGTCACTACAGTACAAACCTCTAAACCGCATGGTTATGTCGGTTTCGAGCGTTTTAGTCCGCTTGGTCCGCTAGCGCTGCTGCCACTTCCAGGTGAATACCGTCGCTCAGTGGTTTGGCCTGTTCCTAAAGGAACTGAAGGCGAGTGGATGGGGGATGAAAATGATCAGCACTTCTTAGATGCTTTACAAGAAACCTATGGCGACCGTGCAGGTAAATTCCAAAAAACGGGTAAACGTTTCAGCTTCCCATTGTCGCAAGTACTTGCAGAGAAACAAGCTGTAGGTCGTGTAGTGCTCATGGGAAATGCTGCCCATACTATTCACCCAGTGGCGGGTCAGGGCTTTAACTTATGTATGCGCGATGCCTATGTACTACGCCGTTATTTAAAAGAGCAAGTTGAAAAAAATGCAGATCTGGGTGATGCAGCTATGTTGCTTGATTATGAAAAATCGCGCCTGACCGATCAGCAGCGGGTGATTAAATTCTGTGATTCAGTTGTACGTGGTTTCAGCAACCAGAACCCAATTTTAAAATTGATCCGCAATACTGGGTTAGTTGCCTTTGACACCATTCCGGGGATCAAGCCTTTGGTCGCGAATTATGCAATGGGGCTAAAAGCATGAGTTTAAATCAAACAAATGTACTGGATGCAGTGATTGTAGGCGGTGGCTTGGTCGGTGGCTTAACGGCATTGCTGTTGGCGCAGGGCGGTGTGCAGGCTACGGTATTGGATGCGGCACCTATTTTGGATGCAGAAAAAACCAAAAGTGTTGCGAATCCTCGAGTTTTGGCGCTCAGTCAAGCCACCATTCATTTACTCAAGACTGTGGGCGTTTGGGAAAAACTTGCACGTCAGCAGCCTTATACAGGCATGCAGGTGTGGAATAAAAATGGCTATGGAGAAATCAATTTTGGTCATGTGGCAGAGCAAACACCATCAGTTGAGCAAGCTTTAGGTTCAATGGTTGAACCAAGTGTATTGAATTTAGCCATTCAAGAAAAAATGCTAGAACAGCTTGAAGACTACCGAACCCAAGTTAAGGTCAGTCGAGTTGAGCGTGGCGTTGGTGTGTGGATCATTCACCTCGCAGATGGTACCCAGCTCAAAACAAAACTGGTGATTGGTGCAGATGGTGCAAACTCATTTGTCCGTGAGCAAGCTTTCATCGATCTAGATGTGCTGGACTATAAACAAGCCGGTGTAAGCTGTGCAATTAAAACCGCCCAAACGCATCAGCATGTAGCGCGTCAAATTTTCTTAGAAACAGGACCTTTGGCATTTTTGCCGATGGCGAGTCTGAAAAAAGAAGAAAGCGGTTATTGGCAATCGATTGTGTGGACCTTACCAGATGATTATGCCGATGAATATGTGGCTTTATCCGATATTGAATTTACTGCGTTGCTCACTCGAGAAAGTCATCACATGCTCGGTGAAGTCTTAGAAGCAACACCACGTGCCAAATTTCCATTGAAAGCGCGAGCAGCACAGCAATACGTTCATGATGGTCTGGCGTTGATTGGTGATGCGGCTCATGTGATTCATCCACTTGCAGGACAAGGCGTGAATATTGGCTGTTTAGATGCAGCAGTGCTTTGCGATGTGCTTTTGACCGATAAAAAACGTGGTGTGTGGGCACATGAACAAAGTTTGAAGCGCTATGAGCACCGCCGTAAAGGGCAAAACGATGCCATGATGCATAGTATGTCCGCGATTGGTTGGTTAGAAACCACCACTTTTTCACCTGTGGTGTGGGCGCGAAACTTTGGTTTAAAACAAGTGGAAAATCAGACTGTTCTAAAAGATGCATTTATGGCTCAAGCCAATGGTCTGAGTATTTTAAAAGAGACAATCTACGCAGCTTAGGTCAAAGTCAGATATTTTTTAGACAGTCGTATAAACAAGGTTACGATTTTGATTAAAAAAGATACGATTTTTTGATTGTGGGTACTAGTCGAAATGCTCAGAGATTGCTAAATTTCTGTTAATTTAAAACCAGCCATTCGCTGGCAAACAGAAGTCATTCGCGGGGAGAACACAATGACTGATATGAACGATTATGATGATCCAGAAGATTCAGTAGTTGATGAAGATGAAGCACAAGCAGCTGAAAAAGGTGCAGGTGACGCAGCTGATTCTACCTCTGATGGTGACACCTCTGAAGCTGAAACATTAACAGTGACTGCAAAACTAAAACAACGTCAGGCGCTTGAAGATGAAGTTGCTGCGTTCTTAGCGCGTGGTGGTCGTATTACCGAAGTCCCTCCAGACGAATCGGCAAAAGATTAAAAATGAAAAAACACCACGTCATGTGGTGTTTTTTTTGCTTCATTCGCTTGTGCGAGGCTGAAGGTCATTCATTTTTAAACTAAGCATGTTTAGTTATGACGTTGTGTAGTTATTTTAAGTCGTCTTTGGCTTCATATATTTACGACTGATCGCGTAAATAGGATAGAACACAAAATGCAGTAATAGCAAAAACATACAATTAATAATAAATGCAGCAATATACGGCGGTGCATGCATGGCCGCCACAGCAGCGACAAAAGATTGAAAAAGTAATACCGCACTCAAAATGACATAAGCCCAATAGCGATGCCTATCCCAAAATTGGCTCAGTTTGAGTAAATTACCGACTACAAAATAGAGGGAACAATATCCACAGACCATCGTAATCGCGCTATGATCGGCCGTCATTTGCTCGCCACTAATATAGTGCGGATAGGGTTGAATGCCAGTATAAATAATATGTGCAAGAGCCGTGAGCCAAACCAGATTAAAGAGAATGAACACCAGCGGTTTTTTGACAGACAGATTTATGGACATGTTATAAGCAACTTTTTTTCATTCTATTTAAATTATTGTATGGGATAGCTTATAGAACCCGTAGGTCCCATAAGCGGTTCAAATTAAAAATAAAAAAAATTAAGCTTAATCGTTCGCTTGGGTTAACTCTAAAGCACGTTGATAGGCCACTTTCTTTTTAATCCCAGTTAAATCAGCAGCCAACTGAGAGGCAGCTTTAACGGACAAGTCTTGAAGTAAACGCGTCAACAATTTGTCTAACTTTTCTTGCTCTAGGTCTTTTTCTTCGGTCGCACCACCAATCACTAAAACGATTTCGCCTTTTTGCTGATTATGATCAGATTCGACAAAATGAACCAATTCACCTAAAGACATTTTTTTAATGGTTTCAAATGTTTTGGTAATTTCACGTGCAAAGCCCACGGGACGATCGGCACCAAAGACATTCGACATATCTTTTAGGCAATCCACAATACGGTGCGGCGCTTCATAAATAATCATGGTTTGAGTTTCGTCTTTCAGTTTTTCCAGTGCTAAAAGACGTTGTGACTGTTTAGACGGTAAAAAGCCTTCGAAACTAAAACGGTCACTGGGTAGGCCGACAGCACTGAGAGCTGCAATGGCAGCACAGGCACCCGGCACAGGAATGACACGAATATTTTTTTCTTGTGCAGCACGAACCAATTTAAAGCCGGGGTCACTGATCAAGGGCGTACCTGCATCACTAATTAGCGCCATATTTTCACCCTTTTCGAGGCGTTCAATGAGCTGGTCTATTTTGTTGCTTTCGTTATGGTCGTGGCAGGCGGTTAAAGGCGTATTGATACTAAAATGTTTAAGTAATTGTGCTGAAGTTCGTGTATCCTCGGCGGCAATAATTTTAACCGACTTCAATACCTCAATTGCACGATAACTAATATCATCTAAGTGCCCGATTGGAGTTGCAACAACAAATAACTGAGCACTCATAGGTTTCTCCATGTTGGATAATAAGAACAAAATTTTGGGTCTTTGCCTTTTAAGCAGTCTGTTTACTGCTGCACAGGCAGACGTCTTGGTCATTCTACCTGAATCTGGCCCTATGGCGCGAGCCGCATCCAGTATTAAGCAAGGTTTCAATAGTGCATATCAATCGTCAGACTACAAAGTACCCATTAAGTTTGTAGATTCAAATCAAAAGCAAATTGAAGCGATATTGAAGCAACAGGTCAATAAAAAAACTCAATTAGTGATTGGCCCTTTAGCACGCCAAGATGTTGAAGCACTTGTAAAAGCAAAGCCTAAAGTCCGCGTGTTGGCTTTAAATGAAACGACGAGCCAAATTCCAAACGTCTGGCAGTACAGTCTATCAAAACGTGATGATGCTTTAGCACTCCAAAAAGTCTTCGAAAAAGACAAATTAGCGCAAGTGTTAGTGTTACGTCAGCCTGCAACTGAGGCAGAACATGAATTATTGCTCATGTCTTTAATCAGCCAAAGTTCAGTGCCGATTCATGTGGTTGAACAGCTCCCAACGAAGCTGGACAAAAATCAAGGGGTGCTGTTGCTGGGCAATAATGAATGGTTAAACAGTCAAAAAAAACTACCTAAAGCAAAACTATATACCGTTGCCAATGCGATTGAAGCCACAAAGCCCATTCCTGTAGGGCTGAAATTTTGTGATGCACCTGCATTGCATGGCGCGCGTTGGCCTGACCTGATCCGAGCTTATGAGGAAAACCCAGTAGATATGCCATATCAACGTCTTTTAGCTTTTGGCGGAGACACATGGCATATCGCAAAACAATATTTGCAAGAACCGAAATTAAAAAGCATGGAATTTCAGGGGCGAACAGGACTAATCAAAATTAGTCAAAACAATATTCAGCGTGTTCCTCACTGCTATGAGCGAAGTAAAAAAGGCATCGTAGCGATCTCACTATAGGGATGAAACGATGCAGCTAAACTTAGAGCAGATGAATATAGGACAGATGAATCTGGGACAGTGGGCAGAACAGCAAGCGCTACGTTTGGTTGAGCAGCAAGGCTATGTACAGGTGCAACAGAATTATCATAGTCGTTATGGTGAAATTGATTTGATCGTCACACGTGGTCAAGAATTGGTGTTTATCGAAGTTAAAGCCCGTTCGAATACCCGTTATGCCCAAGCCATCGAAAGTATCTCTATTCATAAACAACGTAAGATGATGAAGACTGCGTTGCATTTTTTAAATGAACAGTCACATTTTCAAAATTATTATTGTCGCTTTGATGCAATTTGTTTTGATTTTTATCAGCACTTTGCAAAAACACTACAGCAAGACTTTTCTAAATACCCGTATCATCAGCAATGGATTGAAAATGCTTTTACTTTTGATCAAGAGTTGATTAATCTTTGATAAAACAAACTGTGTAAACGCATAGAAAAATACGTGTGGAAATTTGAGGAGTCGTGCTGAGTGGTTAAGCGTATTGCAATAACGATGCTTTGTGTCGCAAGTTTATCTGGCTGTGCGAGTTTTATTTCGAATGGAACAGGATCAGCACCTGTAGGAACTGAAAGCGGCGCACGCTCATTGGGACAAGTTTTTATTGACTCTTCCATTGTTCGAACAGCAAAAATTAACTTATATAAATTAGATACTCGTTTTAAACAGTCACGTGTCAATATTGAAAGTTTTCATGGCAATGTCTTATTGACTGGGCAAGTGCCAGATAATCATTTAAAAGAATTGGCAGAAGAAAATGTCCGTTCAATGAGTGATGTCAAAACTGTACATAACTATATTACAGTGGGTAATCAGATCAGCTATAGCACCATCATGCAAGATACTGCGGTCACTGCGAATACCCGTGGTTTGATTATGAAAGCGCCTGTGGTATCTGACAGCAAAGTACACATTCATACTGAAGATGCTGTTCTTTATGTGATGGGCCGTTTAAACAGTGCGGAAATCACAGACTTAAATCAAATCTTGCAACAAGTGGGTAATGTAACGCGAATTGTCACTTTAATCGATAATATTGATCAGAACCCAAATCCACAGGCACGTTCAATTAACTCAAGTTACACCACACCTGCTGTAGGTAATGTGCAACCTGAAGTACAAACGCCTGTAGCGATAGATCCGGATGCTGTCGATCCAAATGCTCAATAAAATGTCGGAAATGATGCTGTAAAATATGAATCAATGGTCTCTGCGGCTTCAGCAAAAAATGGATTTGGCTAAATCTATATACCGAAATTTTCGGTTATATGATTTTGGCAGTTATGCATTAAATCGACTGACACCCAAACAAGGATATCATGTTCAAAACAATATCCCTTATGGTCTAAAAGCGCGCCATCGCCTAGATTTGTATCGCACGTCAGCACCTCGTCAGCAACGTCCACTCATCGTGTTTGTACATGGTGGAGCGTGGATGCATGGTGACAAAAAGGACTATGGATTCATTGGTGAAGCTTTTGCCAAAGAAGGCTTCGATGTTGCTGTCATTAATTACCATCTCGCACCTGAATATATTTTTCCGGCTTCAATTGATGATCTTAGCCTTGCATTAAACTATTTGACGCAGTCTCAGCATAAGTTGCAGATTGAAGTGGAAAATGTGGTGTTAATGGGACATTCGGCAGGGGCATTTAATGTCATGTCTGCACTGTATCATCCGACGCCTTATCAGCTACAAGTGAAAGAGAATATTCGTGCAATTGTGGGATTGGCAGGGCCATATCATTTTGATTATAAGGGTGATCCGATTTGTGCAGATGCCTTTGATCAAAATGTACCGTATCAACAAGTGATGCCGTATTATTTTGTTGAGCACAATCAAGTGAAGCATTATCTATTCACTGCGGATAAAGACAATATCGTTGGCCATAGCAATAGTGAAGATTTTGATCGTCGATTAAAAGCCTCAGGCAACCACAGTCAGTTGATTCAAATCCCTCGTGTTGGGCACATCACGATGATTGGTTCAGTTTCGAGTCTATTTAGTCGCTTCTTTAAAACCAAAGCTGAAATCATGCGTGTACTCGATGAAATTAGTCCACGCTAGTAGATAGCTTTCATAAGTCAAAAAAATGATCATTAATTCGTAGCAAGATTAATACTGAAAGCCCTTCTTCCTCTAAGATGAGGGAAATTTTTCATATAAATCCTCTCCTTCTTGCGCGTAATTATGCTCATCCTTGAAAAGGAGAGGGAATATTTTTTGTGAATTAAGTATTGATTTAAAATTGATTTATGAAAGAAGTTTAGTGTTTGACGTTAAATACTAATTTAAGTAATAAAAAAAAACCACCATATTTTGGTGGTTTTTTTCTTCTTAGATTTGAATTCCAATTAGGCAGATTTCGCGTAAATATTGGCTTGTATCCACAGGTTGCCACGAATATATTGCCCAACATTGAAATCTTTATGCGCCGGATTTCGTGTTGCAACACGAACAATCACCGCTTCTTGGTTTTCTTCGTGGATTAAGGTCACATCATACAGCGTGTAGTCTTGCTCTTTAAATTGCATGGCGGTTTTGCCAACAATATGCCCTTGGAACCATGCTTCGTCTTCTTGGCCAAGATTTTCACCATATAGGTATGCAACCATTTTAGAAAAATCGACGGTCACTGGCGCTTTGTCATCTTCAGACTTTGGTTGCCATGCTTTAATTTGTTCGTGTAAATCTGCAGGGGCAACACCATTATTTGCTGCCAAGATATCGTTTAAAGCACGATGATGTTTAATCGATGCAGGATCATCAACGACAAGCTGTTCATGTTCTGCGACAGCTTCGAGTTCATAGGCCCAAGCATTGAGTTGCACACTGTAGCTTGCATCTTTTTCATATTGGTCGTGATTGACGCTATATAAACTATCAAAAGCATACACACTGGTATTTGCGCCTAAGTCGAGGCAAAGCACAGCTTGTGTATTGGATTTACAGGTAATAATACGTTCAATGGTGGCTTTGGTTTTATATGGGCTATCAAAACTTGGAAATGCAGTTTTAACGGCTTTAGGTTTATTATTTTCTACCGCAATCACTTGGCACAGTTGAATCGATGCTTGTGATGGACCTTGAATCAGCCAGGTACTTTGATCCATATCAGATTCTTGTGCGCATAAGCCCATCGGCATAATGGGTGCATCCAATGCCTGACCCAGCCAAACTGGTACATCCGTTGTCGGGTTGCCTGTAAGCAAATTCCAATGTTCAACATGACTACCAAAAGTTTGATCTTCAATAGTGATAATTTCAGGGCTATTTTGTTTTTTCATATGCACAATTGATATTGGGTTGGTTTCATAGTTAATAAATCGAGGGTTATTTGAAATTTTCAAGTCACCGACATCATATTTATCATGAAATCATGCATAAAAAATGTTTTCAGTAGGATTTAAATGTTAAAGCATTGGAAAATAGTCTCAACTTTGGCTCATTTTGCAGCTTTTCGATTCTCATGATTAGAGAAATGTAGATCCATTCAACGGATGCAGATCCCCAAATTGTCATGTAGATTTGTTACTATGAGTTATGTTTAAAAGTGAATGGAAAATCAGTGCTGCCATTTAAATTATGGGTGGATGCAGATGCGTTACCACGCATTTTACGTGATGTAATTATTCGGGCTTCTGATCGTTACCATTTAGAAGTCACTTTTGTCGCCAATCAAAATGTTGGGATAACGCCTTCGGTGCGAATTAACTCGATTCAAGTCATGAGTGGGGCAGATGCAGCGGATAAAGAAATTATTCAGCGCATGAAAGAGCACGACATCGTGATGACACAGGATATTCCACTTGCTGCTGAAGTGATTGAGCGGGGCGGTATAGCGATACATCCTCGGGGTGAGATTTATACCACAGCAAATGTCAAAGCACGTCTACACTTACGCGACTTTATGGATACTTTACGGGGCGCAGGTGTGCAAACCGGTGGTCCAGCCCCTATTTCAGAACGTGATAAGCGCGAATTTTCTAGTAGCTTAGATCAAACCATTCAAAAGCAAAAACGTAAAACGGCGCAGAAGTAAAAACCATGCCATCTAAAACAAATCTAGCGACCACCTATGCGTTGTTGGTCTTTATTTGGTCGACCACGCCACTTGCCATCGTTTGGAGTGTCAGTGATATCAATGCGTTTTGGGCACTGACATTACGCTTTTTTATCGCATTACCCTTGGCTGTCGCATTATTGTTTATTTTTAAACATAAACTGCCGATGGATAAAACCTCGCTGCACAGTTATTTGGCGGGGGCGTTTAGTTTTATTGGTTCTCAGATTTTTACCTATATGGCAACGGCCTATCTCAGCTCAGGCATTATTGCCCTGATGTTTGGTTTGGCACCAATTATGACGGGTCTGATCGGTCGTTTCTTCTTTCATACCTATCTGCATCGCTTGCAATGGATTGGGATGTTGATTGCCGTCTGTGGTTTAGCCATTATTTGCTTAGGCGGCAGTGATCAGCACGTACAGCCTGTTGGTATCGTCTTAATGTTAATGAGCGTGTTCGTCTACTGTATGTCGATTTTTTGGGTGAAAAAAGTCAATGCACCTTTGCAGCCCATGTCTCAAGCCACAGGTTCGATTCTTATCTCAGCACTATTTTCTGCCGCGATGCTACCGTTTATATGGCAGTATGCACCGACACAGATGCCTTCAACTAAAGCGCTCATTGGCTTATTTTATGCAGTGATTATGGCTTCATTGATTGCAATGTTTTGTTATTTCAAACTGGTACAAAACATCAAGGCGACAACTTTGTCTTTAACAACGGTACTCACACCCATGCTTGCTATGCTCTTTGGTGCTTTACTGAATGATGAAAAATTATCATTGATGGTTTTACTTGGTGCTGTGATTCTATTATCAGGCTTGTTTGTTTATTTTTATAAAGATTTTCGGGCGAACAGAGAGCTCGCCCACAAATTAAAACATTGATTAAAAATCACTCTTTGTTTTGGGTCAGTGCGATACACTCTGCAAGTTTGACGCGGTCTTGAGGGAGCAGCGTGATAAAATAGGCACCCGTACGATATAAGTTGCTTTCTTCTTCACGGCTATAAACCACTTGTGCTGTTGCCGCAATATGGAAGAAATTTTCAGGGTGGCTTAAGGTCACATGGATATAAGTACCTTCTTTAATCGCGCGTTCGCTAAAAAAGCTCAAACCAGTCTCTGAGAAATTCACATGCTCAGGCACTGGTAACATGCTTTGTACAATTGCGTCGTATAAAGAACCCGTAATAAGGTTTAACTTTTGGTTAAATAAGGATAAGATTCGAGCAATTTGTTGATCTTTCTCAGCTAATTGTTCTAATTCGTAGTTGAGTGCATGATCAAATTGATCTAATTCAGCAAGTAGTAGAAAATAGCGCGGCAATACAAAATTAGGATCGTAAGGATCATTCAGTGCAACATCATCAGAGATAATCTGATAGTTGATGCGCAAAGCAGCATCGATACGCGACATTACACGGCGTTCAGTTTGAACGCTTTGATGCTGTAAATTTTCCATAATATATTACCTCGGACTAGATGGTTATGTTTAAACCAATCTCGCTGTATATAGGGTTGAGATACACTCGCGCTCGGCGCAGTAACCACTTTATTTCTTTTATTGCTCTGGTATCCATGATCGGCCTCACGCTTGGTGTGGCAGTCCTTATTACAGTTTTATCTGTGATGAATGGTTTCGATCGTGAGCTGAAAACTCGTGTCTTAGGAATGATACCTCAAGCCACTGTTTCTTCAACACAAATTTTAACAAATTGGCCTGAACTTGCAAAAAAAATTGAGCAGCATGAGCATGTTCAAGGGGTCGCACCATTCACCCAATTACAGGGAATGTTGACGGCACAAGGTCAAGTGTCTGGCATTATGGTCAGTGGGATTGAACCGCAGTATGAAAAAAAGGTATCAATTATCCAAGACCATATGGTGGAAGGCAGTATCGATAACCTGAAAAAAGGTGAGTTTGGTATTGTCCTTGGCAAGCAAATGACAGATGCCTTAGGTTTAGGCTTGAATGACAGTGTGACCTTAGTGCTTCCTGAAGCAACTCCTTCGCCGGCTGGGGTCGTTCCGCGTTTTAAACGATTTAAAATTGTGGGTATTTTCAGTATTGGTGCAGAGGTTGATTCGATGATGGGCTACGTGGCCCTGAACGATGCGTCGACTTTATTAAGACTGCCAGATGGTGCGCAAGGCATCCGTATGAAGTTGGATGATATTTTTGCAGCGCCACAAGTGTCTCAAGAAATTGTGCGTGATCTACCTGCAAACTTCTATGCTTCTGACTGGACTTATACACACGGCAACCTATTCAGCGCGATTCAAATGGAAAAGGCAATGGTGAGTTTATTGCTGTTCCTGATTGTATTGGTTGCAGCATTTAATATCGTGTCTTCATTGGTGATGGTGGTTACTGATAAAAAATCCGATATTGCCATTTTGCGTACTCTAGGCGCTTCACCGGCTACAATCACGCGGATCTTCATTGTGCAAGGTACAGTGATTGGGGTGATTGGTACGGTGTCTGGGGCGATTTTAGGGATTATCGCTGCATCGAGTATTAGTAATTTAGTCGGTTGGTTGAATACAACATTGGGCTTAAATATGTTTGATGCTTACTTCATCAACTATTTACCGTCTTATTTAAGATGGCAAGATGTTGTGGTGATTGTATCTTTATCATTGGGTCTTAGCTTTATCGCGACTATTTATCCGGCATTACGTGCAGCTAAAGTTCAACCTGCAGAGGCTCTACGCTATGAGTAATTTAGTTTTAGATGCCCAAAACATTACCAAATCTTTTACCGATGGGAAGTCTACAGTCGATGTGATTCGTGGACTTTCATTACAAGTCAAAGCAGGTGAGTTTGTTTCGATTGTGGGGTCAAGTGGTTCTGGTAAAAGTACGTTGTTGCATGTATTGGGTGGCTTAGATCGTCCAACATCGGGTCAAGTGATGATTAATGGTCAACGCTTTGACACTTTAGGTGAAGCAGAGCGTGGTTATATCCGTAATGAGCATTTAGGTTTTGTATACCAATTCCATCACTTGCTGCCTGAATTTACCGCCTTTGAAAATGTGGCAATGCCATTGATGTTACGTAAGTCGAGTAACTTCAAAGAAGTGAAGCAGCAAGCTGAATATCTTTTGGAACGCGTTGGACTTTCCCACCGCATGACGCACAAACCGGGTGAGCTTTCAGGCGGTGAACGTCAACGTGTGGCTTTGGCTCGTGCATTGGTAGCAAGACCTAAGTTGATGATGGCTGATGAGCCAACAGGGAACTTAGACCGCAAAACCGCGGTGAGGATTTTTGAGTTGCTGTCTGAATTACGTAAAGAATTTAACATGGCAATGCTAATTGTGACCCATGATGAATATTTAGCTCAATCTGCTGATGCGATTTTGCATATGCAAGATGGTTTATGGGTAGATGACTAAGCGCTAAATTGATTTTGTAAAAAATTAGTGGATTAAGATTGTTTGATTGAAGCTCACCGCGGTGGGCTTTATTATTGCCAGCACATAATAAAAATAATGACGACTCATGTTACAAAGTTTTTGTATTGGCTGGATTTTAGGTATTTCTTTTATGGGGTTCATGTTTTGGAATCCACAACTCTCGACAGCTCAGTTGCTTTTTATTGTCCTGATTTGGCTAGTGCTACAGCTCTACATTTCACCAAAACTAAAAAGTATCTTTTCGAAAATCTTACAGCTCAGTGCAAATCTTTGCATAGGTGCAATTCTCGGCTTTAGTTTCGCCAATACTCAACTCGATCAGCGTTTGGCATTGGTTGAACATCAGAGCAGACAAGGCGAGTTTATAGCGTATATTCCACAGATCAGCCAACTCAAAGACCAAGCAATTCAGCAAAAAATTGAAGTGCTCAATGTGAATCAGCAGATTCAATATTTTATGGCGTATTTACCCAATTCAATTTTGCAAAGTCATGAGCAGACGATTCAGTTGGTCCCTGGACAATATTATCGAATGTATGGTGAGTTACGACCTACCCAAAGCTATGTGACAGAAGGTGCATTTGACCAAGAGCGGTGGAGCGTACAGCAAAATATACATGCTAGTTTAAAGGTGAAGTCGGTCGAATTGATACCACCCCAACATATGACTGCAATGGGCTACGGTCAACAGTATCAACGGCATCAAGGTGTGTTACATCAGTTCAAAATAAAAGTCGAACAACAACGTTTATATTTAAGAGCGTTTATATATCAACAACCGCTGCGGAATCATGGCTTGTTGTTAGCACTGCTTACAGGCGATAAAAGTTTACTCACTGAAGGCACCAGTGAGTTATTTCAACGCTTTGGGATGAGTCATTTACTGGCGATCTCTGGTCCGCATGTGCTGGTTTTTGCTAGCATGCTCTGTTGGGCGATGCAGTTGGGTATCCGTAAATATTGTCCCAAAATCTATCTCAAATGGCCTAAACAATATGTATTGGTCGTGCCCTTTATCTTCTGTGTCCTTCTATATTGCGCATTTACTGGCTTTGAAATACCTGCACTGAGAACGCTGACGATCTGCCTAGTTGCAAGTAGCATGCTTTTGTTACGGCAAACCATTCAGCCTTTTCAACTGCTGATTTTTAGTGCCGCTATTTTATTGCTAGTGGACCCCTTTAGTATTTTATCCGCAGCATTTTGGTTGTCTTATGGCGCATGCTTTATTTTACTGCGGATTTATCAAACCTTAAGGAAGCATTTACTGGCTCAAGCGGAAGTCAGTTTTTGGCAAAAGTTAAGGCATTCAATGTGGTTGATGGTGGAATCACAATGGAAAATCTTTGTTGCCTTATTTCCATTGATGGTGATTTTTTTCAAGCAAGTCACGTGGATTAGCCCATTAAGTAATTTATTCGCCATCCCGTGGCTAGGGGCAGTGGTGGTTCCTTTAGATATCATCGGAGGGGCACTTTCTTATATTTCTACACCTTTGGCGCATTTGGTTTTTTTATTCAATGATCTGTGTTTGGAAATATTGCATGTGTTTCTCTATGGCTTAGATCGACTCTTTGCACCAAAAATGCACGATGTCGCATTGACGTCAACTCAAATCATACTGTTGATACTCGTTGTAGTAATCTTATTTTTACCTGAAGGTATCTTGCCAAAATATTGGGCGGTCATTGCCTTTTTTGCTCTGTTTATCCCATGGAGAAATTCAGCAAACTTTCAACTTTCAATTTTAGATGTGGGGCAAGGGCAGGCGATCTATATCCGTTCTGTAGATCATCATATGATGGTAGACTTCGGTGGAAACTATGATGAAAGTCAATTTAGTGTCGGGCAAAATATCATCCGGCCATTTTTGAGTGTGAATGGTGTCCATCGACTAGATCGGGTGTTATTGACTCATTTAGATCAAGACCATAGCGGTGGTTTTTTCTCATTGGAGCAACAGCTTGATATCGGGCAGCTTTCAAGTAATGAGCGAGTACAAACCACGAACCAAGTTCCACAGCGTTTATGTCAGCGTGGTCAACAGTGGAATTGGGATCAGCAAGTCTATTTTGAAATACTCTCGCCAAAGCCTGAAGATCTGACAAATGCCCAATGGAATGCCAATGAACGCTCTTGTGTACTGTATGTGACGGTCAAAGGCGTCAATGGACCAAGACATTTTCTATTGATGGGGGATGCGGGTTGGGAGACTGAATATCAAATATTACGTGATTATCCAGACCTAAAAGTCGATGTCTTGGTGCTTGGACACCATGGTAGTCAGCACAGTTCATCCTATGCGTTTTTAAACCATTTTAAGCCCAAGTTGGCGATTGCTTCTGCGGGGCGATTTAATCGTTATGGACATCCTGCAAAGATGACCCAAACACGTCTCAAACAATTAGACATTCCACTCTTGCAAACTGCACAAAGTGGAAGTATTCATTTCAATCAAAATAAACAGCAAATCGAGTTGATCGAAGAGCGAACAAAGTATAAATGGCTCGATCTATATCGCAGCCTATCAAAAGAATCCGAATAAAGAAACTCGCTCAAGGGCAAGGCGTGAAGATGTTATTCAGCCACTGTCATTGCTTGCTGTTGTTGATATTCCTCACGAATATCATGAATGCGTTGAGCAGCCTCTTCGTCACTAATATTGTATAGATTTCTCAATTTTGGATTGGCTTTAAAGCGTTTATAGCTCCAGTGATAATGCTCTGGGTAACGATGGATTAAATCTTCCACTGCTTTAAAGATAACCATTGAGCCATCATCTGCATTACCTTGATAAATATTGTCATCGATAGGTTCGATATGCATATCAAAACCATGATTATCATTGCGAATAGCATAAAGTAGGAGTGCACGTGCTTTGGTTTTTTGAATCAGTTTGGCACTTAAATTACTGGTTTTTAATGGGATGCCAAAATAAGGGATCATTTCGCCGCCGGCATTTGGCGTATGGTCTGGCAAAATCACTGTCGTCCCACCTTGTTTTAAGGCTTTGAAAATTTGACGTACACCTGATTCATCGGTTGGAACCAATGTGGCTTGCTCGCGGCTTCGTGCAGCACGAACAAAATTGTTGGCAGATTCACTTTTTACCGGCTTGTACATGATGGTCATTTGAGTGTACTGCGCAACCCATGCATTCATGATTTCCCAAGTACCAAAATGTGGTACTACGAGTACAACGCCTTTTTGTAGGGCGAGCGCTTCATGTAAATATTCAGCGCCATGTACGTGATGAATTCGTTGAATATTTTTTTCTGTACTTGCACCCCAAATGTTAAAAAATTCAAAATAAGAACAAAGTTCGTTTCGAATCGCTTGTTTAGTGAGTTGAATGCGAGCTGACTCTGATAATTCAGGCAATGCAATTTTAAGATTGCGTTGAATCGTAGAGTAGGTTTTAGAGATTTTTAAAACATTGACTAACCCAGCCAAACCTTTTGCAATTAATCTAGAAATTTGAATAGGTTGACGGCTGATAAATTTTAACAGGTGATATGTGGTGTCCTGTGAATTTTGGTCGGTCATCTTGTTTAAGTCTGATACAAATGAAAGAAAATTTAAAATAATTATAGGGGAAAATGAATTGATTAGACAGTTATAGCGATTAGCGTGTATATAATGACTACAAATTAACGATTAACTAGGTTTTTTTTATGTCCGAATGGCCACCAAAACCTGAAGAAAAACAGCAAAGTTCTTCAAACAATATCCAGCAGCCAACTGGAAATGAATGGAAAATATTAGAAAAAGCCGTGCTTTCTTCCGTTGAGGAACAACGTAGAGCACGTAGATGGGGTATATTTTTTAAATTTTTAACCTTTGCTTATTTGCTATTTATTATCATTGCGATGGCAAAAAGTTGCAGCATGTCATCATCAGATCCTGCAGCAACAGTGGGCTCACATATTGCCGTGGTTGATATCATTGGGACCATTGCAGCGGACAAGCAAAGTGTAAACAGCGCAAATACCATCAAAGCTTTGAAAAAAGCTTATGAAAATAAACAAAGCAAAGCGGTTGTTTTAAATATTAATTCACCGGGTGGTTCACCTGTTCAGTCTGATGAAATCTGGCAAGAAATTCAGTACTTGAAAAAAGCCCATACCGATAAAAAACTGTATGCCATTATTGGTGATACTGGTGCTTCAGGTGCGTACTATATTGCTTCTGCCGCAGATGAAATTATTGTCAATCCTTCAAGTTTAGTGGGTTCAATTGGCGTGATCATGCCGAACTATGGCGTTAGTGGTTTGATGCAAAAGTTTGGTGTAGAAGACCGCACCATGACTTCGGGTGAGAACAAAGCGATTTTATCCATGACTCAACCTGTCGATGCTGCACAAAAAGCACATGTTCAAGGTGTACTCGATAACGTTCATGCGCATTTTATTAATGCCGTGAAAGAAGGTCGCGGTAAGAAATTAAAATCGAATGATCCGGCTATTTTCTCAGGTTTATTTTGGACAGGTGATCAGGCTGTGAAGCTGGGTATTGCTGACCGTACAGGTAGTTTAAATAGCCTGAAACGTGAGTTGAAAACTGAAAAAGCTGTGAACTACACCATTGAAAATAGTCCATTTGATTCTGTACTTGGTCGTATGGGAAGTTCATTTGGTCAAGGTTTGGCAAGCGCATTGTCACAACAGGTTCAATCTGAAAACAGCACGAAGTTACAATGAAACCGTTAATTCATTTTGCGCACGCCAATGGCGTGCCATCACTGGTTTATCAAAAATTGTTTGATTTATTAAGTGATGAATATGATGTGATCTATGTGCCGCTACTTGGGCCAGATAAGCGTTACCCAATCGATAACCATTGGAAGAGCTTAACACAGCAAGTCATTGATAGTATTGTACGTCAGGCCAATGGTCGTAAGGTGATTGGATTAGGTCACTCATTAGGTTCGGTTTTAACATTTCAGGCTGCGTTACAACGCCCAGAATTGTTTGAACAAGTGTTAATGATTGATCCGCCTATGATCATGGGGAAAGAGTCTTTTGCTTTGCACATTGCAAAACTCCTCAAACTTAAAGTCCTCGATAAAATGTCGCCCGCAGGCTTGTCGAAACGTCGTCGTGATCATTGGGACAGTCGTGAACAAGCAGCGGAGCTTTTAAGGCCGAAAGGTTTTTATAAAGATTTCGATCCAGACTGTTATCAAGCTTATATTGATTATGCATTGATGGACGATAAACTGCGTGGTGGGGTGGAATTAACGATTTCACGTGATGATGAGGTTCATATTTTTCGAACAAACCCTTCACTGTGGTGGTTACCTCAGGCTCAACCACAAGTGCCTGTACAGCAGTTAATTGCAGAGCAAGGACCATTTTTGGCTCGGCACTTTCCACAAATGGTCGAGAAAAAATTTGCGATTCCATTTAAAGTGGTTGGTGGGAGTCATATGTTTCCATTAGAAAAACCAGTAGAAACGGTGGAGCTGATCAAACAAATGTTAGCGGTTCATGCCAAACATGAATGATTAAATGTAGTCAAATAAAAAACGCATCCAAGGATGCGTTTTTTATTTCTATTTAAAATAGATAAAACTGATTTTAAAACTTGCAGAATTGAATAGGTTCTTGCATCGGTTGATTGCGATATAACACCCCATCAGCAGTATGTTGGATCGTACCATTACAGATCCATTCTGCGACTTGAGGGTAAATCACATGCTCAAGCACGTGAATGCGATCTGCCAGACTTTCAGCATGATCATGCACATTGACTTTAAGTACGCCTTGAGCAAGCGCTTGACCAGCATCCAGCTCTGCAGTCACATAGTGAACTGTACAGCCATGGAAGACATCACCGGTGTTTAAAACACGTTGATGAGTATGCATTCCTTTATAATTTGGCAGCAGAGAAGGGTGAATGTTAATCATTTTTCCTTCCCATGCTTTGACAAATTTTGCGCTTAAAATGCGCATAAAGCCTGCCAAAATCACCAAGTCAACATCCCAGTCGAGCAGTTGTTGATGCATCACATCATCAAAAGCTTCACGACTTGGATATTGCTTATGTTCAATGACTGCAGTTGCAATATTTGCTTTTCTTGCACGTTGCAGTGCAAAAGCGTCAGGTCTATTGGAAATCACCCCAACGATTTGACCTGATAGATTGGCATCGATCAGGGCTTGCAGGTTAGATCCGCTACCTGAAACAAGTACAGCAATTTTAATCATGAACGTTGCTTATGCGAAAACTACACGGATTTTTTCGTCAGCGCCTTCAACAGATTCAGCATTATCTGCAATGTGACCCATTGTGAATGCTTTTTCGCCAAGGCTATTGAGTAATTCAACAGTTTTGTCAGCATCGGCTGCATCAACCACGAGAACCATACCTACGCCACAGTTAAATGTGCGGTACATTTCAAATTGTTCAACACCACCTTCTTTTTGAAGTAGTTTGAATAATTCTGGCCATTCCCAAGATGCTTCATTGACTACCGCTTGAGCACCATTTGGCAGTACGCGAGGTAAGTTACCCGGTAAACCGCCGCCTGTGATGTGCGCCATAGCGTGTACATCCACTTCTTTCAATAACTGAAGAATTGGTTTTACATAAATACGTGTTGGTTCCATTGCTGTATCTGCAAGTGGACGACCATCAACGATTTGAGTAAGGTCAACGTTTTTCACATCTAAAATTTTACGAAGAAGTGAGTAACCGTTTGAGTGTGCGCCAGAAGATGCAACACCAACTAAAACGTCACCCGCTTTAACTTTAGAGCCATCAATAATTTTGCTTTGCTCAACTACACCTACGCAGAAACCTGCAAGGTCATAGTCTTCGCCTTCATACATACCTGGCATTTCAGCAGTTTCACCGCCAACCAATGCACAGCCTGCAAGTTCACAACCCGCACCGATACCAGTTACAACATTTGCTGCAACGTCAACGTTGAGGTGGCCAGTTGCATAGTAGTCAAGGAAGAACAGTGGTTCAGCACCACATACAAGAAGATCGTTTACGCACATTGCAACCAAGTCTTGACCAATTGTGTCATGACGGTTCAAATTCAATGCTAAACGCAATTTTGTACCAACACCATCTGTGCCAGATACGAGAACAGGTTCTTCATAACCTTTAGGAATTTTACAAAGAGCGCCGAAGCCGCCTAGGCCGCCCATTACTTCAGGACGTGCAGTACGTTTCGCGACAGATTTGATACGATCGACTAACGCGTCGCCCGCTTCAATGTCGACACCTGCATCTTTGTAGCTTAAACCAGTGTTTGGGGTAGAAGTTGAGTTGCTCATAATGAAGTCTCCGCATTCGCGCGGGGATTATAACCTGAATATGCAAAACTCTTATGCTATTTCGCACTAAAATGTTATCTTTATTAAAATATTTTCCTTTCTATAACGATTACATTGAAAAAAGGTGACTTTATATGGGTGATCGCACCTTGCGCCGAATATTTATTCTTGCTGGGATAGCATTGATCATATGGGTTTTATACTTATTAAAGCCTGTAGTTGTTCCTTTTATCGGCGCATTTCTAATTGCATATTTATTTAGCCCTTTAGTCGATAAATTACATAATATTGGCTTGCCGCGCTGGTTATCTATCAGTTTGGTCTTTATTGGAATTGGTGTTGCTATATTCCTTGCAATGTGGTTCCTCGTACCACTGGTATGGGAACAGTTGATGTATGCGAAAAACAATATTCCAAGCAATATTCATTGGGTCAACTATACATTCCTGCCGTGGTTATCAGAGACATTTAATCTTGTACCGATGGAAATTGATACAGAGCAAATGTCAGCAGCGATCATGGAGTATATTCAAACCAACTATAGTGCAGACAGTATCCAAGCCATGTTGTTAAAAGTGGCACAATCGGGTCTGAATTTCATACAGATTGGTGGCACGATTGTCTTAATTCCAATCATAGCTTTCTATTTCTTATTAGATTGGGAACGAATGTTAGAAAACATGCGTCGACTTATTCCACGTAAATATGAAAAAAGCACGCTCACAATCGTGGGCGAATGTCATGAAGTTTTAGGTGCATTTGTAAAAGGCCAATTCTTGGTAATGTTCTTATTGGGCGTTGTATATGCGGTTGGACTTCAATTGGTGGGTATTGAGGTCGGCATCATCATCGGGATGATTGCGGGTCTAGCCAGTATTATTCCGTATTTGGGTTTTGCGGTTGGTATTATTTCGGCAATTGTGGCTTGCCTGTTCCAATTCGGTTTGGATTGGGTGCATTTGGCCTTAGTACTGGTGGTATTCATGGTAGGGCAGGCAATAGAAGGTTATATTTTACAGCCTTTCTTATTAGGCGACAAAATTGGTTTGTCTCCTGTGGCAGTGGTATTTGCAGTCCTTGCAGGCGCGCAATTGGCAGGACTCCTCGGAATGCTCATTGCACTACCCGTTGCAGCGATTATTGTGGTGTTATTACGTCATGCGCGTGAAAATTATGAGAAAAGTAATTTATACCGAAATGATGTACTTGTGGTGAATGATGCTGAAATTGGCACATTAAGCGTAGAAACCAATCAAATTGCTGTCGATATTGAGCTCAAAAATCAGTCTGCAAATTCGCTGCAAGATCCTGAAATTTCGAGTAACATTGAACGATCAGAACATAAAGATTGATAAGGCCAAAATATAGATATGCGTCAATTGCAGTTAGATATAGAACCCCAGCTCGATGCCCGAATTAGTGATTTTTCTGGGCCGAGTTGGGGACATGTAATCGATGGTGTACGTCAATTACATGCAGGATTAATGAATCGTTTCTATATCTATGGTGGAGCTGGTACAGGAAAAAGCCATTTACTGTCTGCAATATGTGATTCTTATTTAGAAATTGGCAAATCAGCAATTCAAGTTTCATTGCTTGAACTGCTCGATGCGCCCACTGAAGCGATTACTTCACTAGATCGCTATGACTTGGTGGCTTTAGATGATATTGAAGCCATCAGTGGAGTTCCACATTGGCAAAAAGCCGTTTTTCACCTGATTAACTATAATAACGAAGAAGGTGGTCAATTGGTCTTTTCATCTCGACTGGCGCCAATTGAACTCAAACTTGAACTGCCAGACCTACAGTCTAGATTAACTCAGGCTGTTAGTGTGAAAGTGCCGAATGGTAGCTTATACGCAGACCGTCAAGCGCTCGTTAACTCTGTTTTAGCGCGACGTGGCATCCATATGGATCAACAAATTGTGGATTATTTGTTGGCACATGGGCCGCATCAGGCGTCTATTTTACTTCGCTCTTTAGAACAACTGATTCAGATGTTAAAAGGTGAAAAAGTCAAATTGAGTCATGCAAATTTAAGACAGATTTTTGCCCTAATTGATGAATATCGGTAAGCAATAAAAATTCTTGAGTAATTACTCAAGCTGTGACAAAGTACGTAAAAATATTTTAATGTTGCAAGGATTGTGCAACTTAAGAATAAAAAGATAAAAAATATTTAAGGAGATGGATATGCTCAAACAGAGCATAGGCATTGGCATGCTTCTCATGGCAGGTCATGCATTTAGCGCAGAAATTATCGTTACAACCACTGAAGATGTTGTAAAGGATGACAAGGAATGTTCACTTCGTGAAGCCATAGAATATATCAATAATGGTATGCCAGAAGCCGGATATAATGGTTGCGGGGGTAAAGACGCCTATGCCTCAATTTCTCTGAAAAAAAATGAAGTTTATAAACTCACTAAAAAAATTGATATTAAAGCAGAACTGAATCTGAAAACGGCGTATGGCAGTAACGTCAATGAAGATGTCGTACTCGGTCTTAATAATGCCGTCATTGAAATGACGGGTAAGGATCAAATTTTTAATATTAATGATGGCGAAAAAGAACTAATTGCGATCAATTTTAAAGAAATTTCATTTAAAGGATGTAAGCAAGATCAATGTGCTGATAAAGGCGGCATCATTTTTAATAATGAAAAACTCACACTTGAAAATGTAAAGTTTGAAGATGGCTATGCACGACTTGGTGGTGCAATCTACAATGTTGGATTTTCAGAAGATGGCGCAGCTGTAGCGAGCCGTCTATATATACGAACCACGATTTTTCAAAACAACAAAGCGGTAGATGGTGGTGCAATTTACTCAGAAGCACCGGCTTATGAAATCTATACATCTTTGTTCAAAAATAATGAAAGCACTTCTGGTCGAGCGATTGTTTACAATCAAAATGGGCTCGCAGACATCAGCAAGTTGGTGTTCAGTAATCCTCAAAATATTATTGCCAATAGTACCTTTTTCAAAAACAAAGGTTTTGCTGTCAACTTACGTGATGGTTTAGCACTCAATAATATTACAGTACTGAAGAACAGTGGCGGTATCGAACTAAATAGTACCTCTGAGCATGCTTATTTAGCCAATAGTGTGGTGATTGGTAATGCGCTCAGTGGTACCGCTCAAGATTGTAAAGTCGTGAACTCAGGAACAGACCAATCTGTTTTTTATAACAACTTAGTGGCTGCGAGTTGTCCTGTTGGGCCTGCTGCAAATTTAAATGATGTATGGTCTGGGACGAGTTTAATTGCGGGTGAAGATGAAGGTAGCTGTAAAACCTTAACAGAAGATCGTAATGCACTTTTCTGTCCATTTACCACAGCAAATAACGCATTTATTGGTTATTTACGTCCTCGTATTTTATTAGATTACGAAACGATTTTCTCAAGCCCGATATTAAATAAGGGGAAGACCACAGCAGATGGCAATGAGCATCATGTGTATTGCGAGTCTTCTGATCAGCGTGGAAAAAATCGTAATTTGGATGATGTTTGGTGTGATCGTGGGGCTATAGAAATTGTGGTTCCTGTGAGCATGCCTCGATTAGGTAAAGACATTCGTACAGGTGAAGTAGCCAAGTTTAATATTTTAGATGCATTAGGTGACAGTGATTTAATTCCAAAAGAAGAATGTTCAAAAGTGATGGGTATGGCAAATTCAACGGGTGAGCCATGGCAAGATGGTTGCCCAATAATTGTACAAAGCACCGAATCTAAAGGTAAATTTACACTGAATTTGAATGGTGATTTTGAATACACGCCAAATGGAAATTGGCATGGCGCAGATATTTTTGAATTGCGTGTGGTGACGTCTTCAACCCGTTTTAATACTTCGGCAAAAAATTATTTAGCTGCAGAAGTGCGTATTTTCCAAGAACCAAACAATGAAATGGAAAGTAAAACCGTTAAAACTTCGGGTGGTGCTCTAGGCTGGGCGAGTATTTTTGCGCTGCTTGGCTTAGTTGGATTTCGTCGCTTTAAAAAATAGTCTGGATAGAATTAAGGACAGCACATGAAAAATTATAAAAAAGGATTGCTGGCGGTCATGGTCCTTGCGGCTATGTCATCTATGGCAGCGACAAGTAACATCATCAAAGTTACGACCTTTGATGATGAAAATGGTGAAAATCTCAATCAATGTTCTTTACGTGAAGCGATTGAAACTGCACGTAAAAACAAATCTTTTGGTGGATGTAATGTCGGTAATCCAAATAATGGGCAGACCGATTATATTCAACTTGAAGCAGGTGAATATCTTCTGACCAAAGGTGAGTTAGTTCCTCTAAATCAGATCGTGATAGAGGGGAAAAGTCGCTTTAACTATGATTCAAAAAATTTACTGACGCAGAAATTTCCTGCCTATGAAGATATTAGAACGACGATTAATGCCCAAGGCAAATCGCGTATTTTTAATACTTCACGCTCAGAAGCCAACTTTATCGTCAATAATGTACGCCTTACTGGCGGGATGGCAGAAGACCGTGGTGGTGCCTTGTATTTAGGGGGAGCATTTACCTTAAATAATGGTGCAATTGAAAACTCTCAGGCCAAAGTTGCTGGCGGTGCGATCTACTCCGTTGCGCATAATATGTCGAAAAAAACATTATTGGTGAGCAGTTTAGTTCAGGGTAACGTCGCACCTAAAGGTAGTGTGGTAGCTATGGACTGTATCGGCAACTTGGGGGATACCCAGCCTGAAATTGTGTTCCAGCAAAGCAGTATTATTCAAAATGGTTCATCGACGAGCAATAGTGTGATGGACTTCTGTGGAAATGCCAAAGTTGAACTGACAGCAAATACGATTGCAAAAAACCAAGCAAATCCAAATACGGGTAGTATTATCCGTGCCATTTCTCAGGGAACGGAACGTTTAAGTGCTTTTTCTAGCTTCGTTTTAACCAGTAATACAATAGTCGAGAACAATGCGGCTAGTACCTATTATTATGATAACAATGGTACAAAGGCTTGGTATTTCAATGTATTGGCCTACAATACTGGTGGTAAATCTTGTCGTTATCTCAATAACGCTGTACCTGATAATAGTCAAAAATTTGTTGCAAGTAATAACGCTTTTGAACTGGCAGCCGCACAGTGTGATTTACCCGAAAGTGTGCTGAATAGTACGGAAAGCTTTCTGCAAAACCATGACGTAAGTAGCTATGCTATGGGCACTTTATTAAGCGCCCTACAAACAAAATCTGCTTATAATTTGTATTTACCTTTGTATTACCCGAAAGCAATCGGCAGCGGTTTTGACTTGATCAATCTTGGCTTAGAAGGTTGTAGTGATGCGGATCAACGGGGTATTTTGCGGATCACAGATGGTACTTTACAGTTATCACCTACGCAAAGAAACACATGTGATATTGGTTCGGTTGAGTTAATGAATTTAACCGCAGCAGATATGGCAGATATTACCAATGAGTCTTTAACAGCTCTGCAAGATAAGTATCAAAATACAATTGATGCTTTGAAAAAGGATATCGATGATCCTGATTATGCAGAATACAAAGTTGCCAATCAGGATGATTTAACAAAGTACGAAGCGGTATTAAGTGCATTAAAAAATAACCTTAAATATCGTGCGGTTTATTTTGATCCGTTCCCGGCATCATTACCTCAAGAAGAGTCTGTGAATGGTAGTGCTGAAACACGACAAATTGCCTTAAATGCTGACAACTATACCGTGACGACTTCACCAATCGGCATCGGTAGTGAAATTACGGTGTCTAGTACAGGCGAAGCAAGTATCGTAGGTAATCCACCGCATGACCTGCACTGTGATTGGGATGCGGGAATAAAACAAATCGTTATTTATCGCACCAGTGGGGCAACAACAGCACCTACCGAATACGGTTTTTGTAAATATACGCTAAAACAAAAGACAGGGAGTCAGGCGGAATCCTCTGGTGTAGTACGTGTGGCCTTTAAAAATATGACCCCAGTGGCCAAAGCTGCTCAATATACGATTAGTCCGTCAAATAATTTGTCTGTTACAGTCAATAATTTATTAGAAAATGCTAATGATGATGGTGATGGTCCAGTTACATCTATGCCAGCGGGCAAATCGGTATGGCATAAAAATGAAGAAGGTCAAATTATCCCAATTCGTTTTACGAAAATCCCAGCAGGTTTAAACTTTGAAGCTGAGTATAGTGGCAGTTGCCCAGCAAGTTATTTAAAGGAAACTTGCTACGGTGGCAAGATTACCTTCTCTGTAAAAAATGGCTTTAGTCAGTTTGACTATCCTGTTGAATATAGCGTTATTGATAGTGATGGCATTGCATCAAGCAATGCAATTCTGACTCTTAAGAATACCGCGAAAAACACCAACTCTTCTTCTAGCGGCGGTGGTTCGATGGGATTATTTGGGCTGTTGACACTGATTGGTTTAGGTATGTATCGTCAACGTCGGTTGAGCAAGTAATACAATAAAAAAGCCTCGATAAGAGGCTTTTCATGGCTTAACTAATTTAATTGATTTGATTTTCGCAACATGCTGCTGTTTTAGATTAGTGAGCGACAGCGATAGGCTGTAAATATTTGTTGATATACTCATCGCGAATAGCAGGTCGTTCATCAGGACTAGCTTTTTGCATACGTGTCGCGAGTTCTTTACGTTCTAAAGTACTCATTTTTTGCCAAGTTTCGCGCATACGTTGCTTTTCACTATCTGGAAGTTGAGTGAACCAATCCATGCGCTGTTGCAAGCTGACACGTTGATCTGCAGGAATCTCTTTGAGTGCCTGATACTTTTTAATTAAAGCCTGTTGTTCTGCTTCAGATAGCGAATTCCAAGTTTCATTGACTTGAGTATCTGCATCTTTTGAAAATATCCAAAAGCGATCAAAGCCAGCAAAACTGGTTTGCAAAAAACTAAAAGCACAGAATGCAATTGCTAATTTTTTAGCTGCCATGTGGAACTTTGTCCTCACCCAGAACCATCAACATTTCAAGATCTTCTACCATTTGAGGGGAGAGCTTAGGGGTTGAAATCACCTGATTTTGTGGTTTGTCATCCAGTACAGTCGCATTCGGTAAAATGACAAAACCTGCAATTGCTGCTGCAAGTGCAAAGCCAGATATTTTCCAAAAACCATAACGTGAAGTTTCGTGCTGATGAATATCTTCAAGCACGTTATTCATGACAGTTGCTTTGTCTTTGTGGTGCTGTGCGAGTCCATCAAGTTTGGAAGTTACTTGCTTTAAGAAATCATCTTGTTTCATTCGGATGATCCTCCCATATGTGGATTCAAATGTGCCAAAGCGGTACGTAAACCTTGAATGGCACGGTGGTAATGTGTTTTCACACTGCCTTCGGAACAATTCATAATTTCTGCAGTTGTATGTGTATCAAAGCCTTCCCAAGCTCGCAACATAAATGCTTGTTGCTGGCGGACTGGAAGTTCTGCGATAGCATTTTGTATTTCTTCTGCAGTGACAGCCTGATCCAGAAAGTCGAAAGGGTTTGGTGTAGATTCATCTACCACATCCTGTATTTCGACATCATCGTCATCTAGGCTGACTTTTCTAAATAAGGAAAACGGCTGCGAACGACGTGCTTCTTTTCGACGCCAGTCTTGCAGCTTGTTATTTAAAATGGTGTAAAACAGGGGATACCATTCCTCTGTGGATTTTTCAGCATAAGCTTTATGTAAGGAAATAAAGGCTTCTTGCACCAAGTCCATGGCAATGCCATGTTGACCGTGCGTTGCACTTTCCATCATTACTAAAGCACGCCCCGTCACTTCATTCATGAAGTTTTTCAGGCGAGACTCAGCCGTGCTTTTTAAAACACTGCTGTCTTGCGTCTCGGACTTTTTGGGTGCTAAATCCATAGAGATGGAAAATCCTGTCATCGGATACCCACCATTATTTCCATATTCATATACAAATAACGATGGAAATAACGGTTAGGTTGACAAAAAGAATTATTATTTTTTCTAGTGTAGTCTATTTTTTTCAGGCTTAAGCGCTAAATACAATAAAATAACGATTTTACTGACGCTGACGTACCATTTCAAAAAAACAGATCGAGCCAGCAATGGCTACGTTTAACGATTCTTGACCACCCGGTTGAGGAATCGCAACGGCTTCTGCATGTTGTAATGCATACTCAGAAACACCTTGACCTTCATTGCCTAAAATCCACACACATTGTTTGCGTAAATTTTTGCTATATAGGTTTTCAGACTGATGTGAGCTTGTTGCATACACTGGAATTTTGAATTTAGTCAAAATATCTTCAAGGGCAATATTTTCAAAGGTATTTAATGAAAAATGTGCGCCCATACCTGCGCGTAATACACGCGGTGACCAGAGTGATGCAGAGCCTTTGGTACAAACAACTTGCTCAATACCCGCCGCGGCAGCAGAACGGAGTAGGGTGCCTACATTACCGGGGTCTTGAATGTTGTCTAAAATTAAGGTGTCTTCACTGAAGTTAAGCGCTTCACTTGAACTTGGTAAATCCACAATCGCTAAGCAAGCAATAGATGTTCCAAGTGTACTGATATCTTTATATAAAGATTCACTTAGAATAAACACCGCACCTTGATATTGTTCCGCAATGCGGTCGAAGTCGGAATGGTTAATTGCTTGTTCAGTGGTGAAAATCGATTTGATTGGACGTTTTGAGTCTAACCATGACAACACCAAGTGTGTGCCTTCCAAAACAGTTTGACCTTGTTTTTTACGGTAGGCATTTTGTTCAATTAAGCCACGGAGGTGCTTAATTTTCGGGTTGTCTTTTGATTCGAGATAAATCAGAGCCATGAGGGAGATATCCACGAAAGTCAGTAAAAATACTGACTTTCGTTATAAGAAATTAATTATGGTATGACGTAACTAGGTCAACTTCGTTTTTAGAACCAATAATCACAGGAACACGTTGATGAAGTTCTGTAGGTTGGATGTCTAGAATGCGGACACGGCCTGTTGTAGAAGCACCGCCAGCTTGTTCCATTAACATACTCATTGGGTTTGCTTCATACATTAAACGTAGACGGCCTGCTTTTTTCGGATCTTTGAAGTCGTATGGGTACATGAAGATACCGCTACGGCAAAGAATACGATGAATATCACCCACCATACATGCGACCCAACGCATATTGAAGTCTTTTTCACGCGGGCCAGTTTTACCTGCAAGAAGTTCGTCGATATAACGTTTTACAGGTTCTTCCCAGTGACGTTGGTTCGATGCATTAATTGCATATTCTTTAGTGTCTGCTGCAACCGCAATCGCATCTTTAGTTAATAAGAATTCTTTGCTTTCTGGATCAAAAGTAAAGAAGACTACGCCAGCACCGACAGTTAGAGCCATCATTGTTGATGGGCCATACAGTACATAACCTGCAGCCGCTTGGTTAACTCCCGCTTGCATGAAATCTTCAGCTTGCGTTACCGCATTTTTTGCAGGAAGAATTGAGAAAATTGTGCCGACACACATGTTGATATCGATGTTGCTTGAACCATCTAATGGGTCGAACAAGACAAGATAATCGCCATTTTCTTGAGCTGGTGTGAATTCATCTAATTCTTCAGATGCCAAACCACCGACATGTGGATGAACTTTTAATGCATCGATGAGGTAATCATTTGAAATGACATCAAGTTTCTTTTGTTCTTCACCTTGAACGTTTTCGTGTTGCGCGCTACCCAATACACCAGCCAAAGCACCTTTTTGTAAAAGAAGGTCGATGTCTTTGCATGTATTACCAATTGTTTCAATAACTTGTGCTAATGCAGGAGTAAGATTACCACTTTGTTGTTGTAGAAATTGGGAAAGGGTGAGATTTGACATAACCGGAAAACTCCAAATATTAATTTATCAAAAATGATAAAAATGTGATTGTGCAACATTTTAGATGAGAACGATGGAAAAGAAAAATTAAACTAGACTATTTGTCGTGATTTTACCCTTGCAAGTCCTGAATAACATGCTATGTTGAATCTAATGTATAAATCGAAAGACAGGGAGCACAACAATGACCACACAAAAATTTGATGCGACTCCGACTGCAACTGAGGGATTGAATTTAGACGATATTTCTGCGGATACCGTAAAAGCTGCTTGGAGCAGTTACGAAGCTAAAGCAGAGTATAAAAAGTTCAATAAACATGACCTCATTGAGTCGATGCAAACAGAAAAAGAAAATGCTGAACATCCAGAAGCAGAAGCGTAATGATTTGGATTGTTAAGCTAATTTTCTAGTTGGTAAAGCTAAGGATCTCGTTTTAAAAGTCGTTCATTTGCATTTTTAATTGGTATTTTCTTAAAGTTCTAAAGCCGCTAACTGAATTTATCCTGAGTTAAAGGGCTAAATTGAGTTAAAGCACAGAACGTTGCAACAGAACGATGAAAATGAAACGATATAAATTAAATGATACGGGTTAAATAAAAAAGCACTCATTAATGAGTGCTTTTTTTAGCTCAGACTTTTTCAAGTCTTATTTAAGTAGCGGAGGAACAGCTTCGTAGTTAATTTCTACGCGGCGGTTTTCTTTCCATGCATTTTCATCATGACCCGCATTGATTGGCATTTCTTTACCATAGCTGACTGCTTCAAGCTGGTTAGGGTTTACACCTGTTGTAATCAGGAAGCTTTCAACAGCTTTGGCACGACGTTCACCAAGCGCCATGTTGTATTCACGAGTACCACGTTCATCGGTATGACCTGTTAAAGCTACGCGTGAGTTTGCATTAGCAACAAGGAACTGTGCATGAGCTTGAAGGGTTTGTAAGTCTTCATTGCTAAGCTCTGTACTGTCGTAGTCAAAGTGTACTACGCGCTTCGCTAAAAATGCTTTATTCGCTTCAGTTACACCTTTAGATGATGCACCGGCTAGGTTTTGTGCATTGAGTGCTGCATCTTCACTTAAACCAGAAGTGTTTACAATGGTTGAGCCATTTGGGTTTTGTCCTGCTTGTACGTCTGCTGCAGGTTTACGGTTGGCACAACCAGTCATTACTAATGCTGTAGCTAAAACAGGTAATGCAATCAGTTTCATCGCTTTCATATTGATCTCCATGACGGTTATTTATGATGTTTCATTAAAAAGTTATTGTTGAATAAATCATGCAGTGTTTATTTCGGTGCCCAAGCTGGTTCACGAACTTCACCTTGTTCACTTGGTAAGTTCATGCGGAAACGACCATCTAAAGACATGATCGAGAGCAAACCACGGTTTGCTTCACGCGTTGCGTACACCACCATTTGACCATTTGGTGAGAAGCTTGGGGATTCATCTAAACTTGTTGGCGTTAAAATATTCGTTACACCAGAACCAATGTCTTGAACCGCAACTTTATAGTTACTACCGCTAGGACGATGTACCAAAGCTAATTTTTTACCGTCCGCACTTAACGTACCACGTGCATTGAAAGCGCCACGGAAAGTCAAGCGTTTGACACTTTCAGCACTTAAGTTGTAGGTGTAAATTTGTGGAGAGCCACCACGGTCAGAGGTAAAAATAAATGATTTACCGTCAGGGGCATAACGTGCTTCTGTATCAATCGCTGTGTCATTGGTCATGCGTTTTAATTGGCGAGTCTGTAAATCCATCTGATAGATTTCAGGATTGCCATGCATCGATGCGGTAAATAACATTGATTTACCATCAGGTGAGAAGCTTGGTGCACCATTCAGGCCACGGAAACTTGCTACTTTTTCACGGTTACCACTTGCTAAATCTTGGATGTAAATCGCAGGGCGTTTGGTTTCAAATGAAACATAGGCTAGCTTTTTCGCATCAGGCGTCCATGCAGGGGACAAGATTGGATCACGTGAAGTCAAAATGGTACGGGGTTGTTCACCATCCGTATCTGCAATTTGTAGGGTATAGCGCTGATCTGGTGTTGCTGCATTACGCAATACATAGGCAATACGGCCGCTGAAGTCACCTGGAATACCCGTTAAAGCTTGATAGATTGC
This sequence comes from Acinetobacter sp. YH12027, assembly GCF_013420085.1. Lineage (NCBI taxonomy): Bacteria > Pseudomonadati > Pseudomonadota > Gammaproteobacteria > Moraxellales > Moraxellaceae > Acinetobacter > Acinetobacter sp. YH12027. The sequence goes on along the minus strand of NZ_VOYW01000009.1, from coordinate 9,346 downwards.
ATCACTGATCATATGCGCTGCTTGGCGGTAACGTGAAGCAGGTACAGTGAGTAATTCATTTAACAGGTATTGTTTTTTTTCAACATCATACAGCTGGTAGTGAATTTCATAAGAGCCATCTGCCGTTGTTTTTGATGTGCCGGTCACGACATAGGGTACGCCTGCAGCTTTCCATGCTTCTGCATTAGGTGAATTTATTGTTGCAGTTGCAGGTAAGTTTTTAGAGGCACTGGTAAATTTACCTGAGCGGTTCAAGTCATTTTCAACCACTGGATAAATATTTGAGTCATTACTAAAAGGCACGATCGCAATTTTAGGTGCTTCTTCAGGAGCTTTAGTGATTTCGAGGTGAAGCTGCGCATGCGTTTGAGTCACTAAAACTGGGCTCAAAGCAGTGAATACGGCTAAGCAAAGAAGATGTTTACGCGTCATTTCCATCATTCGCTAATTACTCTAAAAATGTGAGTTATTGTCTGTATTTGGTTGTGTCACATAATGGCATGATTTTGAATTATTAAAAGCACAACATTATGATTAATCTGTTATTCGTCTGTGAATTCGTGTGCAAACATTTTCGCTCATGCTGGCGCTTTAATTAAAAAATAAACTCTGTGTAGATTCAAGATCATTATTGGGATTGAAACAACATATAAATGAGGCGGGCTTCATGTTGAACATCTGGATGTTCAGGCAAGTCAAAAGGCGCGGAACTGTAAACGGCTTTTTCAATACTGTCTTTAAATTCCTGATTGGGCGCGTAGCTAACGATGATCTTTTGGACTGAACCTGATGGGCTTAGGATAATTCTGGCACGGGCTTCTTGCCCAGTTGAATTTGGCGGAGCTTGCCAATGACCCAAAATTTTTAAAGATATGGCGTGTTTTGCAACGGACGCAATCGCTCTAGCTTCAGCTTTTTTTGTTGCGCACTCTTCAGCTTTTTGATTTGCTTCGGCACGTTTTTGTTCATATTCGGCTCTTTCTTGCTCCGAATATACCCTGGCTCTAGCCTCTACTGCGTTCGAGGAACGCGCGGCTATTTTGTCGGGCTGATTCTGAGCAGCTGATTGAAAACTGGTAGGGTTTGCAAAGCTGAATGATGAGCAGCCTGCCATTACAGAAAATAGAAACAAAAATTTCAAATGTGCCATAAGTTGTAATTAGTCCAATGATCAATTTAAAAATTTAAATGGGTATCGTTATTTCGCTATAAATTTTGTTATAAAAATGCGCGCTTGTTTACGTGCCTCTGGATCAGATGGCATCGGATATGGTGCAGCATCGCGAACGGCAGTTTCAATACTGGCTTTCAAATCTGGATCGCTAGAATTGATAATAATAGAATGTACACGTCCATTGTCTGCGAGATTAACACGTACAGATGCCGATTTTCCTGTAGAACCTTTGGGAACTTGCCAAGCACGGCGAATTTTATCTGCAAAATCTTTTTTTGCTGTGAGAGCAATTTTTTTGGCTTCTGCTTTTTTCTTTGCCTCTTCTTCATTTAAAGCATCTGGAATGGTTTTAAGAGGCGTTTTTACGTCCTGTACTGATTTCTCTAGTTGAGTTGTTTTAGCATGATCCATCAGCAAAGCATCAAATTGTTCGGATGATATATTTTCAGGCGTTGCCGAAGAGGGGATATAAATTGACCGACTTTGAGCAATTGTTTGGCTGCAAATAAGTAAGAGTGTAGAAAATAAAAAAAGTGGTTTCATCTTTTATGATTCTTTATAGAAGTAAATAAAAAATCCCCACAATGTATGCAGGGATTTTAAAAATTAACGTGCAGATGTGAAAGTTGAGGTAATTGAACGAGCTTCTCGTCTAGCATCAGGATCCGATGGCATCGGATAAGGTGCGGCTTGACGAATAGCCGCTTTAATACTGGCTTCCATATCAGGATCACTTGAATTCACAACAGCAGATCGAACTGAACCATCATCATTTAGTTGAATGCGAGCAGTTGCTGTCTTACCTAATGAACCACTTGGCGTATCCCATGCACGACGAATTTTATTTTCAAAATCACGTTTAGCAGTTGAGGCAATTTTCTTCGCTTCAGCCTTTTTCTGCGCAGCTTCTTCAGCGGCTTTGCGCGCAGATGATGCTTTGGCTTCCTTAGCTGCACGTTCACGCGCTTCGGCATCGGCTTTAGCCTTTGCATCTGCCTTGGCTTTTGCATCGGCATCTGCTTTACGTTTTGCAGCTTCTGCATTGGCCTTGGCTTTCGCATCAGCATCTGCTTTACGTTTTGCAGCTTCCGCATTGGCCTTAGCTTTGGCATCAGCATCTGCTTTACGTTTTGCAGCTTCCGCATTGGCTTTAGCTTTTGCATCGGCGTCTGCTTTACGTTTTGCAGCTTCTGCATTGGCCTTAGCTTTTGCATCAGCATCTGCTTTACGTTTTGCAGCTTCCGCATTGGCTTTAGCTTTCGCGTCTGCATCTGCTTTACGTTTTGCAGCATCCGCATTGGCCTTGGCTTTTGCATCTGCATTGGCTTTTGCCGTTGCTGCAGCTTTGGCTTTGTCAGCTTCTGCTTTTCTTAAAGCATCGGCACGGATTTTTTCAGCCTTGGCTTTGGCATCAGCATCGGCTTTACGTTTAGCGGCTTCAGCATTGGCTTTGGCTATCGCATCGGATTTGGCTTTAGCTGCATCTTCTGCACGTTGACGCGTAGCTTCTGCTTTCGCATCTTGCTGTGCTTTTAATTTTGCTGCTTCGGCAGCTTTCGCTTGATCTTGAGCGCGTTTGGCCTGATCAGCGGCTTTTTGTTCAGCAAGCTGCTGTGCTTTGGCTGCGGCAAGTGCTTGTTGTGCAGCGAGCTGTGGATCTGCTTTCGGTGTTTCGACAGGCTTAGGCGGCGCAGCCGTTGGAATTTCGGGAGTGGGTTCTACACTCGGTTCTGCGGTTTGGGTGATGTGTTCAGCAACATTTTCATGTGCTGTTTCATCAAACTCAGTGACTTCACGTGTTACAGGTTTTAAATCTTCCGGTTTTACCAAAACAGTGGTTATTTTTTTAGGGGGCTCAGGTGGTTTACTCATGCCCAGATAAAGCAAGCCAACCACTGCAATGACATGCACGCCAAGCGTGAAGCCTATTGCAACAGCTTTTTGTTTAAACGGTGGCTTTTTCAAATTGTTCATAAATTACTTTAATGGCTCAGTCAGTAAACCTACTTGTGTTAAACCTGCATCTTGAAGGGCAGACATGAGTTTCATGACTTCACCATAAGGACGAGATTCACTGCCGTTAATCAGGACACTCATTTGCTTTTTCTGTTCGTTGGCTTCATTTTGCGAAGCAGTTAAAACAGATTTTAGTTCATCGAGTGTGAGTACATCATTCTGATGATTTTTATCTTCGAGTTTGATCGTCCCATCCGCCTCAAGTGTAACAATCGCAGGGCGATCTTCCGCTTGCATAGGCGTGCCATTTGCCTGTGGTAAGTCGACTTTGACACCTGTGGTGATCATAGGTGCAGTGACCATGAAAATCACCAATAGAACTAACATGACATCAATATAAGGTACGACGTTCATGTCACTTTTTAATGGTTTTTTGATGCGCTCAAAGCGTCCAGAACGTTGAATAGCCATTAGTCATTGTCCTGAGTTGAACCTACAGACTGGCGTTGTAATAACGCAACCATTTCTTCGGCAAAAAGCGCACGGTCGTTATAAACGGCTTCACCTTTGGCTGTGAAATGGTTAAATGCAAGTACAGCAGGAATTGCCGCAAAAAGACCAATGGCCGTTGCAATCAATGCTTCTGCAATACCAGGAGCAACCGTAGCAAGGGTGACTTGGTCAACATCTGCTAAACCAATAAAGGCGTTCATAATGCCCCAAACGGTACCGAATAAACCAACATAGGGTGCAACCGATCCAATACTCGCAAGCGCCCCTAAACCATTTTCTAAATGTCCTTGGTCACGGCTTAAACCCACACGAAGAATACGTTCTGTACCTTCAATGGATTGTTCTGCGCTGGCATTACGCTTTTTAAGTTTGAAAAACTCGCCTAAACCTTGATAGAAAACATCTTCGAGGCCAACACGTTTCGAGTTGAGCTGAGCATTGTTGTATAAAGTGTTGAGTTCGGCGCCAGACCAAAAGATTTTTTGGAAATGTTCATCATCGGCCTGCGCTTTTTTATAACTCATGTGTAACTTGGCAATCAGATACCAACTGAATAACGAAGCTAAGAGCAGCAGGAGCATTACCAGTTGTACGACAGGACTTGCTTGTAAGATGAGGTCTGAAACTTTGAGTGTTGATTCTAGTTGAGTTGCCATAGTTACTACATGTGCCAAATAATTTTTTTAATCTTGTTCCAATTCTTTCAGAATCAGTTCACGTATTTCATCAGGAAGGCGACGGGGTTTCATCTCTGCACTGATACATGCCAATTCTACCTCACCTGATGCCAGCATAATATCACCACGATAAATATTTTGTTGCAACACAAATGACGTAGCCTTACACGAAACTACACTTGCTGTAACAGTAATCAGGTCATCCATTAATATAGGACGTGAATATTTCACATTAATTTTATGAACGACAAAGTTGTAATCTTTTTGATGCCAATAATGGTCTACACCTGAAGCGCGCAGCCATTCTGTGCGGGTACGTTCCATAAAGCGAATATGATTTGCGTGGTAAACAATGCCACCTGCATCTGTATCTTCAATATATACACGAATGTTGAATTCGAATTTATTCGCCATGAGAGTGTTCCGTCTTTATAAAATCTGAAAAATATTGTTCTGCACTTCAGCATAGAATTAGAGCATTTAAAAATGGCGATAATTCAATGATTCGTCAAGTGCTTCAATGACGGGCAGTTTAGCACCGTGAGTCATCAGTCCAATGGCACAAGGTTTCAACTCACGTAAATCTTTAACTTTCGTAGTTGTCATTATTGGTTAAAAAAGAGACTACTTTTAATTTGTTTGTTCATCTAATTTAAATTTTGCATCGACAAAATCCTGTAGATGAGCTGCTAAATATCCCGCAATATGAAAGTGAGTTTCTTCCATTTTCTTTTTCTGTTGCTTTGGGAGTAATGCCTTTAAAGATTCATACATATACGTTAAGCAGCAAAAGCCAAGGCCAATAACTAACATAAGTAAAAGTTTATTAGCTAGATCTATCCAGAAAAACACATAAACGAGTATGACTAAAGCAAAGAATGAGAGGCTGAAATAAAATGTATTAATTTTTGCTGGCTTAAAGTTTTCCTTGACCAAAACTTGTACGTCGTCGTGATAGTACGTCCCAATAAAAATGAGGGCAGAAGTATAGTTGAAGCTCAGGTTTTTTATACGATATGCAGAAGGCGATTGCTTAATAGTTAAGATGTTATCTTCATCTACTTCTATAGTTTCTTTGCTAAGAATGTTTTCACATTCGACAGTGATAAAATAATTGTATTCAGTGTGGAATAAACTTTCAAAATCACTCATTTGTTTAGGGCTAAATGAACTGATGGGTTGTTCTCTGGGAATGTTTTCAATGGCACTGTCTAATGGAAGGTTTTGAATGTATTCGCTATTAATTTTGTTAATTATTCTATTCTCAAGATTTATCATTTTAGTTTGCTGTTTGTAGTGGATTGAATTTATTTAAAAATTTAAATAAACATTCAGGGAGAATTTAACTCCCTGAAGTCGTTCAGTGAATAATCGTCTATTTATCTTTCGGCTCTGGTGGTGTCATACCAAACTGTAAATAAGCCATATTGGTGGCAATACGTCCACGTGCAGTACGCATGACATAACCTTGCTGAATGAGGTAAGGCTCGATCACATCTTCTAGCGTCCCTGAGTCTTCTGCCATAGCTGCAGCCAAAGCTTCAACACCTGCAGGGCCGCCGTCAAAACGTTCTAATAACATTGAAAGATAACGACGGTCTAAAGTGTCTAAACCATCTTTATCCACATTCAACATATCTAAAGCACGTTGCGCCATTTCTTGGGTCACTTCGCCTGTACCTTTGACTTGGGCATAATCTCGAACACGGCGTAATAAACGGTTGGCAATACGTGGCGTACCACGTGCACGACGTGCAACTTCCAGTGCGCCATCTTCAGTAATCGGTACATCCATTAAGTTGGCTGAACGAGTCACAATATGCGTTAAGTCTTTGACAGAATAAAACTCTAAACGTTGTACGATACCGAAACGGTCACGTAAAGGAGAGGTCAGTAGGCCTGCACGAGTCGTCGCTGCCACAAGGGTAAAAGGTGGTAAATCCAGTTTGATCGAACGGGCAGCAGGGCCTTCACCAATCATGATATCCAGTTGGTAATCCTCCATCGCTGGATAGAGAATTTCCTCGATGACCGGTGAAAGACGATGGATCTCATCAATAAATAAAACATCACCTTCTTCGAGGTTGGTTAGCATTGCAGCCAAATCGCCTGCACGCTCAAGGACGGGGCCTGATGTTGATTTTAAGTTGCCGCCCATTTCACGGGCAATAATATTGGCCAGTGTGGTTTTACCTAAACCCGGTGGGCCAAAAATTAAGGTGTGATCAAGTGCTTCTTCACGGCCACGCGCAGCACCGATAAAGATTTCCATTTGTTCACGGACGACAGGCTGTCCGATGTAGTCATCAAGGGAAGTTGGGCGGATGGCGCGGTCGAAGTGGTCTTCGGGTTTTTCTGAACCACTGATAAGACGGTCTTGCATATAATTAAATCAATCTCTGGCTGAACTTTCGAGGCACAGCCTCAAGTTGTGATTTGTGTTAAGGTGCCATTGTGTAGGCATTGCTTTACTTTTGAAAGATCAAAAGTAACAAAAATCTTGTGTTGGATTGAGGATATATCCTTATATCCCAATCCAACATGGCGACATCCATGTCGCCTTCGTGTATCCAATTTAGGTGTATTGGTATGTCTATTTGAATTATTTATTCATCGACTTAAGTGCTGCACGGATAATGTCGCTGGCTTCAGTAAAGTCACCTTTGGCAGCATTCACTAATTTTTGTGCTTCAATTGGTTTGTAACCTAATGATTGCAATGCCGCCTCAGCTTCGGCAACTGCAGAGTTGCCTGTAAATTGAATTTGTTCAACAGTTGAATTGGTTGGTGCAGTGCCTGAAGCCATGGCTTTAAAGCGATCACGAAGCTCAATCATGAGGCGTTCAGCGGTCTTTTTACCCACACCCGGAACTTTGACTAAAGTGTTTACATCTTCATGTTCAACCGTGTGAATCAGCATTTCAACACTTAATGTTGATAAAATGCCCAGTGCCATTTTAGGGCCTACGCCGTTAACTTTTAAAAGTGTGCGAAAAATCAGTTTTTCTTGAGCATTGCTAAATCCATACAGCAGTTGTGCATCTTCACGAACAGCTAGATGTGTCCACAGGGTAATTTTTTGACCTTTTTGTAGTTGGCAAAATGTTGAAAGTGGGGTGTCAATTTCATAGCCCACACCATTTACATTGAGTAATACCGTTGGTGCTTCCAATGCCAGCACTTCGCCAATTAAACATCCGATCATGTCATTTATTCACTTTATTTCAGTTTAGTCTGAGCCATTTGCTCAATTTCAATTTGTTGTGAGATTAGCGTGAAGGCCAGCGAATTACTAGCCTTCACATTTTTTCAGGTTTAAAAGAAACCAACTTTATTGCCTTGAAGTTCTTGTGCAAGGTTATAAGCCTGATGGTCTGAAAATTTAGAGATAATATCCAATACTTGCATGATGTTTTCATAATGCAACGGCCCAAAATGTGCCCCCGAACGGTGAAGAATGGACATCAGTCGTTGTTCTTTAAAACTCAAAGTTTTATTTGGCGTAGTTAGAGGAATAAAGGCATCTAAAATATTTTGTAGACTTTGATGCGCAATAATCTCTAAGCCGGCTTTTTGTGGATGTTCAAAAATTTTATCGCGGGCTAATTCTTTTGCTCGGTTAATTCCACGCTCAATATCTTCACTGCAATATTGCAATAAACTGCCTTTAAGTTGACCTGACAAAATTTCATGATGATGGCGGGCGAAGGCTGTCGTGACTTCTTCGACTAGACGTTTCATCACACGACCACGTAATGCAGCTATTTTTTGTTGCCAAGTGGTATCAGTCATCGCCAATTCGGCAGGTATGCCATAGTCACCGACCAGATCAAGGAAAATTGGCTCAACTTCGTTATAGTTCAACATGTTGAGGATAATGCCATCTTCAAGGTCAATTAAGGCATAACAAATGTCATCTGCGGCTTCAAGCAAATAGGTCAACGGATGACGACAGTAGTGATATTCGCCCAGTTGAATTAAACCGAGTTGCTCTGCAATTTGCTGCAAGATTTCTTTTTCTGCCTGATAGCAGCCAAATTTAGCCCGTTGGCTTGCAGGTTTATTGCCTTGCGATGCAATGGTTTTTGAAAGCCACGGGTATTTTAAATATGCACCTAAAGTTGCATAGGTTAAACGCATACCACCATCATTCGGATGATAATCAATTTTAGTCAGTAAACGTAAACCTTGGGCATTGCCTTCGAACTGTCTCACGTCGGCTTCTTCTTCAGGGCTTAAGTCCTGTAAAAAGTTGGTGTGTGATGCATCATCAAACCATTCTCGAATAGCATATTCACCTGCATGGCCAAAAGGTGGATTACCAATATCGTGTGCCAAGCACGCAGCTTGAATAATTGCACCGACATCGGCAGGTGAAATCCACATCGGGAGTTCATCTTTAATTTTTTCAGCCGCGAGCATCCCCAATGAACGTCCAATACAAGACACTTCTAAAGAGTGAGTCAGGCGAGTATGAATGCCATCATGTTGGGTGAGGGGATGGACTTGGGTCTTGCGGTTTAATTGTCGAAAGCTTTGCGAAAAAATAATGCGGTCGTAGTCTTTGTGGAAAGGGCTACGTGCCTGTTCAGAGCTATGTTTATTACTACCAATACGAACTGTAGAAAGCAGTTCAAGCCAACGCATTTGAGTCATTTATCATTATTCAGTTATTTACTAAAAACTATGATGCCAAACTTGTGACTAAAGTAATAGTGGGTCGCGTCATAGCTTGACACTTTATTTAAGGGTATCGGTGGAGGTATAGAGTTATTCGTATTAAGGTAGGGTGTTTTTAAGATAAATATTATTCATTGGCCAGACTATTCGCTGATTCAAACCGATTGGGAATGTCGCCTTGAAAACCTCAAAATTCTAAATTTGATATTAATTTTCGATTAGGGTGTGTTGACATTTACAGCCGATAAATTGAGCTAAAGAGGCAACCATATAAATATACAAGCTAAAGCAACAGCGCTTTGATAGTTACGTTTTAGCTTATCGTATCTTGTGGCAATTCCTCTAA
>NZ_VOYW01000073.1:0-6820 GCF_013420085.1 Acinetobacter sp. YH12027 | reverse complement strand
CGCAAAGTTGCCCGACTTTGAAACATGGCTAAAGCCATCTTTCAAAGCATCGAGCGATAGTCATCCAAAAATTTCGGAATGGCTATCCAACTGATGCAGTTCTAAAATATCGTCACCAACAAGCCTATAGATCAAGACTAAATCAGGCTTCACATGACAATCACGACAATTTTTAAACTCTGCACCACCTTTCAAGGGATGATCTAAATACTTTTCAGGCAAAGGATTATTTGCGACTAAACAATCTAATACTTCTGCCCATTCAGCCGTAACCAGTTCTAAATAACGTCTTTTAATATCACGTTTAAAAGAACTGGTTACGATAATCTTACGTTTAGCCATGTGCTTCTTCCGACATAGCTTTAATCGCTTCTTCTACCGTTTCGTACTCGGTGTACTCGCCATTTTCAATCTCTTTTAAAGATTGAAGTAACTTGGCTGCTGCTTTAGGAGTTAAAGCAGGTTCTCGTGCATAGTCAAAAGACAAAGGAATCGCTTTAGTTTTAACGATTTGATTCAAGAACAGTTTGAATGCTTGAGGCATAGTCAAACCATAGTCTTCCAAAATTGGGGTGACTTGTTCTTTTAACTCTGCTTCTAAGCGCATATTGAAATTGACTGCGGACATGATTCCCTCACTCAAAAACCATTAAAGTAAAGATAATATAAGTCATATTCTTTACTTTTTCATTACTTTTGATGTAATAAATGGTTTCTGACAACTGAATTTCGTATAACAGCCATTATGTTAAATAACTTTTAGAAGCTTTAGTACAAGCTTGACAGATTGTCTTATCATTATAAAATAACCTTATTCAAATCATCCTCCCAAGAGTAACGCCAATGAAGTAAGTCATTTTCTCATCATTATTTTTAAACTTTTGATGTGCAAAATAGATTCTACTTGTGGCTATATATTCTTGGTCTCTACTTTATATCCTAAATAATATATTGTTTTTTATAAGTTAATCTTCACTATTTTGCATATCCTCTACATGAGGAATTTTTTATGCAACATGCATGTATTGCTTCAAACTTAAATTTAGAATTTTCTACACAGAAAATGTTTGATCAGCTAAACATTACGCTTTTATCAGGACAGGTTTCTGCATTAATTGGACGTAATGGTTTAGGTAAATCCCTATTGTTCAGAATATTAGATCAAAGCCAAGCTTTAGATATTCATTATAGTGGTCAAGTTTCATGGAATATCCAACATGATTATTTGGCACAATTAGAACGCCTTAATGCTGAAAATATTGCACAAGCATTAGAGGTAGATCATTTACATCATGCTTTTCGGCGTATAGAGAACAATACAGCTAGTTTTGATGATTATGAGTTAGTTGAAAATACCTGGGATTTACCACAAAAATGGCAAAATATACTTGAAAATGCTGACTTACCTACGGATTTGAACTTTCCAACAGAAAAACTGAGTGAAGGACAAAAAACAAAGCTGGCTTTATGTCGTTTGTTTTTAAAAAAGGATCACTATCTACTTTTAGATGAACCAAGCAACCATTTAGACTCAACATCTAGACAATGGTTAATTGAGAGTATTTTGGCACACCCTAGTGGTGTATGCCTGATTAGTCATGATCGCCAATTACTCAATCAAGTCCAACATATTTATGCTTTAACTGAATTAGGCTTACAACACTACAAAGGTAATTATGAGCATTACATTCAACAGCATCAGCTACACATGGATGCATTAACTCAGTCTATTAATAATGAGAAAAAAGAATTAAAGCAGTTAAAACAACGGCAACATGATAGCTTAATGAAAGCGAATAAACGTCAATCTAAAGGCAATGAACTTCGTGATTCTAATTCTCAAGCAAAGATTTTTCTAGATTTCAAAAAGGAAAATGCTGGACAAAGCTTAGGTAAGCTACGTGCCCAACAAACTCGACAAACTGATGATTTGAAAAATAGTCTGATTAATAGGCAGACCATTGTAGAAAAAATCAAAGCTCAGAAGTTTGAATTCCACTTACAGAGTACGAAGCAAGGAGAGATTTTAAGAATTCATGATTTAAAGCTACCCCATACAGCAACAAATAAAATTAATTTTGCATTGAAAGCTGGCGAAAAAATCCATCTTAAAGGTGCTAATGGAATTGGTAAATCAACCTTATTGAAATTGATTTCTACCCATCAACGTGATGATATTTTCTTTAGTGGAACATGTTTGTATTTAGATCAAAACTTTAGTTTATTAAATAATGATTTATCCGTAATCGAAAACCTTGCACTTTATAACTCCAATCTTACTGAAGTTGAGTGGAGAAATTTGTTAGGTCAGTTACGTATTCGTCGTGAAAAAGCTTTATTAAAACTATCAGAACTGAGTGGTGGTGAAAAATTGAAAGTCGCATTATTAGCAATGAGTCACTATCCTGATGGTATTGATTTATTATTGCTTGATGAACCAGAAAATCATTTAGATATTGAGTCTAGAGAGCTTCTATCGCAGGCTATTAGCCAATATCAGGGCGCTGTAATTTTAGTTTCACATGATCATTTTTTTGTTGAACAGTGTGAAATATCTGAAGAGTATTTAATTGAGTAAAATGACATTTTCAAATATATAGATTTATTAGTTCTACTAAAATTAACATAATACACCTTATACGAAATGCTTTATAATTATCCTTATAATTCAACGCTGTAGTTTCTAGTTGATAGCCCGAACATCACTGTTCGGGCTTTTTTAATGATTTGTCACGTTCCACGCCTACTATTTAATCAATGTTTCACAACTTTGATTAGCTCAATTAAATAATTAAAACCTAGATAATAAGAACCGAGCGAGTGTCTACGAGCGATTGAGCATCATCAAAATTTCGCCCTCGCCTTTTCTCTGATTACAAGCTCCCTTTCGATTTTAAACGGTAGGTACAGAGCATCCCGAATGGGTGCGAACTTTGGAGCTTTTGCTTTTCAAAAAGTATGAGCGAAGCGAATACATTACCAATATTTTTGCTTTTAGATTTCACAAATAGGATTACCCAAAAACTGCCCCACGAAGCGAGGAACGAGCTTCAATAGAGTACGAGCTTTAGCGAGTACCTAGGGCAGTTTGCACTCCCCTCTCGAAAGGCTTTTAATTATTTTTAAAGCTTTTAAATGCTTTTAGATAAGCTGAAAACATTGATATTAGAGGACTACAGCTTATATAAGCACACAAATTCTCTTGTATAAGCACACAAATTCTCTTGTATAAGCACACAAATTCTCTTGTATAAGCACACAAATTCTCTTGATTTACACACATAAAATATATAGTGTGTAAATACACATTAATAATAACGTGTATTTAATATGAAGAATGGTTTAGTTGTGAAAGATAATGCATTAATAAACGCCAGTTATAATTTAGAACTAACGGAACAGCGTTTAGTCATGCTTGCAATCATTAATGCAAGGGAATTAGGGCGGGGTATTACGGCAGATAGCAAACTAGAAATACATGCTAGTGACTATGCAAAACTATTTAATGTATCACCTGATGCATCCTACAAAGCCCTGAAAGATGCCGTAAATAATCTATTTAACAGGCAGTTTAGCTATACAGCCGAATATAAAAAAACAGGGAAGGTAGGTATCGTTCGCTCTCGCTGGGTAAGCCGTATTTTTTATGTAGATGATTTGGCATTACTAGAAATTACTTTCGCACCTGATGTAGTTCCTTTAATCACTAGATTAGAAGAACACTTTACAAAATATGAAGCCAAACAAGTTGCACACCTAACCAGTAAGTATGCTACTAGACTTTATGAGTTATTAATCGCTTGGCGTGAAGTTGGTAAAACACCTGTTTTTGAACTACAACAATTACGTAAAAATTTAGGTGTTGAAGATGATGAATATCAACGTATGCACCATTTTAAAAGCCGTGTATTAGAAACTGCCATTACTCAAATCAATGAACATACAGACATAAAAGCCACTTATGAGCAACACAAGAAAGGGCGTACAATTACTGGGTTTTCATTCAAGTTTAAGCAGAAACAACAACCGAAAAAATTAGATTCTAAGCGTGACCCAAACACACCTGACTTTTTTATCAAAATGACCGATGCACAACGCCATTTATTTGCAAAAAAAATGTCAGAAATGCCTGAAATGGGGAAATATTCACAAGGTACAGAAAGCTACCAACAATTTGCTATTCGTATCGCTGATATGCTTTTAGAGCCTGAAAAATTCAGAGAGCTTTATCCAATTTTAGAAAAATCAGGATTTCAGCCATGATTAAATTAAATAACCTATCAACCGATCTAAAGCATGTGACCGTTGAATACCTCGACATCGTAAATTATGAAATTGCGAGGGAAAATATATGCGGTTATATCTTCCTATTATCCCGACTATCCAAAGATGCCGAACCCACCGAAAAAATGCAGATGGAAAGCAAAATACAGAACTTAATTTACTATCGGGATAATTTACAAATCGAGGACAAGGACAATATTCAAAAGGTTTTAAATACGCTCATTCCAGAGTATCAAGCCGAACAAAACAACCAAACAGCTAAGAAAAATTAGGCTTCAATATCGGGCAAATCAAAAAGCTGTCGATCTCTATTTTCTGTTAAATATTCGTTGAGTTCAGCGAGTATTTTTTCTTTATTGGCTTCATTTGCCTGCATTTTCTTAATCAAGTAAGAACCGAGCAAAATTTTACGCCTAGTATCATCCTTGCGCTCCTGTTCTTTCTTTTTGGTACGTTCTCTTGCTTCAATAGCCTGTTTCTGTGCTTTTAACTGTTTCAGCTTCTCTAACTGGGCTTCAATTTTCTTTTCGATATTTTCAGCAGATTTAGACATAACGGTTAATTTCGGAATATAGAAAACCACTCAAGCATAAGACCCTATGAATTGAAATTCAAGCGGGTAATATGCTATCGTGTTTTTCATGAAATGCGCACTTACGACTTGAATTTCATTCAAGTCAAAAGATGCGTAAGGGGGACACCCCTTAACCCCAAAAGCAAAAGCAAGAGCGGTAAAGCAAATGAAGAAATACAATATTGATGAACAGCATATTTTTATATGCTCAAACTGTGGGAATGAATTTTTATACAAATTACCTAAAATTCTTATAGAGCAAATGAATGGAGTATCCATTCAAACTATTAGAAAAGAATGCCCGAAATGTAATCAATACGTGGATGCCACAAGGAAAATTTAATGGCGATTTACCACTGTACAACCAAAACCGTTAACCGCAGTTCGGGAAGAACTGCCGTTGCATCTATGGCTTATCGTGCAGGGGAAAAACTCAAAGATGAACGAACAGGACTAACCCACGATTTTACGAGAAAGGATGGTGTCGCCCATAGCGAAATTGTGTCTAACCTTGATATAGAAATAGACCGTAGCGAATTGTGGAACTTGGCGGAACAGTCCGAAAACCGCAAAGATGCTCGAACTGCTAGAGAATGGGTCATTGCCCTACCTGATGAATTAGACGCTGATCAACGTAAGGACTTGGCAAAAGAGTTTGCTCAATCACTTGTTGATCGCTATGGCGTGATCGCAGATTTAGCCATTCACGAACCCAGCAAAGGCGGAAATGATAAAAACCATCACGCCCATATCATGCTGACCACCCGAAAAGCTGAATTAGACCCTGACAATAAACTCACTTTGACGACAAAAACCGATATTGAGTTAAGTAATGCCAAACGCAAAAGCCTAAATATGGGAACAACCCAAGACGACATCAAACAGATTCGGGAAACATGGGCGGACTTAGCCAATCACGCACTGGAGCGAGCAGGCTACCGAGAAAAAATAGACCACCGCAGCTATGCCGATCAGAACAATGGACTACAAGCCACCATTCATGAGGGGACTTCGGTCACTCAACTCCGTAGACAAGGCATAGACACCGAAATCAGCCGTTATAACGACCATGTGAAGCAACACAACGCCCAACACCTCAAACAACAGCAACAGCGCACAGACAGCGTTTTACAGCGTGGTTTAAACCGTGCCGAGCAAGGCTTCGAGCAATGGCAGAAAAACCAAGAAGCTAAACGCCTAGAACAAGAACGCCAAGCCGAAATACAACGACAGCAAAAACTAGAGCAACAGCAAGCCGAGCGAGCCAACCGTAAAGCATCACAAGACTTAGATCAGGGCGGAATGTACCGATGAGCAACCAAAACGACCTAGATGACCAGCTCTATATTTTACTGGCATCTATGAAAGAGTATCGAGAAGCCATAGCAGACGATAACAAGCGATTAGAAGCGTTTTACAAGGAAGTGGCTAGCGGAGTACTCAATAAGACCGAAAAACACCTAAAAAACGCCAATCAGAAGCAAATAGACGCACTCAACAACAGTATTCGGGAATTAAACAATGCAACCAATCAACTTGACTGGCGATTCATGGCAATCTACGCCAGTGCTTTTGTTAGCTTGCTGATCGTTTTCTTTTTAGCATTATTTTTATATGTGCCGAGCATGGACGAAATCAAACAGCGTAGAGCAGACGTTGCATGGCTAGAACAAAAATACAGCCTAGATATTAAAAATTGCAATGGGAAGTCTTGCGTTCGCATCATGAAAAATGACTGTCACGGAGCGAATAAGGATTATTGTGTGATTGACCCAAAATAATGATTAGACAGTACTTTGCTCGGCTCTTGCCATCACCGAATCAATGACAGCAGTCGCAAAGTTGCCCGACTTTGAAACATGGCTAAAGCCATCTTTCAAAGCATCGAGCGATAGTCATCCAAAAATTTCGGAATGGCTATCCAACTGATGCAGTTCTAAAATATCGTCACCAACAAGCCTA
>NZ_VOYW01000072.1:0-7028 GCF_013420085.1 Acinetobacter sp. YH12027 | reverse complement strand
AGTACCAGCGTACGGCCCACAGAATGATGTCACGCTGAAAATGCCGGCCTTTGAATGGGTTCATGTGCAGCTCCATCAGCAAAAGGGGATGATAAGTTTATCACCACCGACTATTTGCAACAGTGCCTCTGTATGCTTTGTATACCTATGGTTATGCATAAAAATCCCAGTGATAAAAGTATTTATCACTGGGATTTTTATGCCCTTTTGGGTTTTTGAATGGAGGAAAATCACATGAAAATTATTAATATTGGAGTTTTAGCTCATGTTGATGCAGGAAAAACTACCTTAACAGAAAGCTTATTATATAACAGTGGAGCGATTACAGAATTAGGAAGCGTGGACAAAGGTACAACGAGGACGGATAATACGCTTTTAGAACGTCAGAGAGGAATTACAATTCAGACAGGAATAACCTCTTTTCAGTGGGAAAATACGAAGGTGAACATCATAGACACGCCAGGACATATGGATTTCTTAGCAGAAGTATATCGTTCATTATCAGTTTTAGATGGGGCAATTCTACTGATTTCTGCAAAAGATGGCGTACAAGCACAAACTCGTATATTATTTCATGCACTTAGGAAAATGGGGATTCCCACAATCTTTTTTATCAATAAGATTGACCAAAATGGAATTGATTTATCAACGGTTTATCAGGATATTAAAGAGAAACTTTCTGCCGAAATTGTAATCAAACAGAAGGTAGAACTGTATCCTAATATGTGTGTGACGAACTTTACCGAATCTGAACAATGGGATACGGTAATAGAGGGAAACGATGACCTTTTAGAGAAATATATGTCCGGTAAATCATTAGAAGCATTGGAACTCGAACAAGAGGAAAGCATAAGATTTCATAATTGTTCCCTGTTCCCTGTTTATCACGGAAGTGCAAAAAACAATATAGGGATTGATAACCTTATAGAAGTGATTACGAATAAATTTTATTCATCAACACATCGAGGTCCGTCTGAACTTTGCGGAAATGTTTTCAAAATTGAATATACAAAAAAAAGACAACGTCTTGCATATATACGCCTTTATAGTGGAGTACTACATTTACGAGATTCGGTTAGAGTATCAGAAAAAGAAAAAATAAAAGTTACAGAAATGTATACTTCAATAAATGGTGAATTATGTAAGATTGATAGAGCTTATTCTGGAGAAATTGTTATTTTGCAAAATGAGTTTTTGAAGTTAAATAGTGTTCTTGGAGATACAAAACTATTGCCACAGAGAAAAAAGATTGAAAATCCGCACCCTCTACTACAAACAACTGTTGAACCGAGTAAACCTGAACAGAGAGAAATGTTGCTTGATGCCCTTTTGGAAATCTCAGATAGTGATCCGCTTCTACGATATTACGTGGATTCTACGACACATGAAATTATACTTTCTTTCTTAGGGAAAGTACAAATGGAAGTGATTAGTGCACTGTTGCAAGAAAAGTATCATGTGGAGATAGAACTAAAAGAGCCTACAGTCATTTATATGGAGAGACCGTTAAAAAATGCAGAATATACCATTCACATCGAAGTGCCGCCAAATCCTTTCTGGGCTTCCATTGGTTTATCTGTATCACCGCTTCCGTTGGGAAGTGGAATGCAGTATGAGAGCTCGGTTTCTCTTGGATACTTAAATCAATCATTTCAAAATGCAGTTATGGAAGGGATACGCTATGGTTGCGAACAAGGATTATATGGTTGGAATGTGACGGATTGTAAAATCTGTTTTAAGTATGGCTTATACTATAGCCCTGTTAGTACCCCAGCAGATTTTCGGATGCTTGCTCCTATTGTATTGGAACAAGTCTTAAAAAAAGCTGGAACAGAATTGTTAGAGCCATATCTTAGTTTTAAAATTTATGCGCCACAGGAATATCTTTCACGAGCATACAACGATGCTCCTAAATATTGTGCGAACATCGTAGACACTCAATTGAAAAATAATGAGGTCATTCTTAGTGGAGAAATCCCTGCTCGGTGTATTCAAGAATATCGTAGTGATTTAACTTTCTTTACAAATGGACGTAGTGTTTGTTTAACAGAGTTAAAAGGGTACCATGTTACTACCGGTGAACCTGTTTGCCAGCCCCGTCGTCCAAATAGTCGGATAGATAAAGTACGATATATGTTCAATAAAATAACTTAGTGTATTTTATGTTGTTATATAAATATGGTTTCTTGTTAAATAAGATGAAATATTTTGAACCGTCCTGGTTTTATCGGAGACAGGTTTGCTTGAGTCAGGCAGCATAGCCTGACGGAATTAATGAACAATAGTAGATATTTTCCGCATCAACAGGCGATACATATCCATTGGTAGAATGCAATCGTTCATGGTTGTACCAGTGTACCCAATCAAGGGTTGCTAGCGCAACATCATTTACGCCATCCCATTCCTGTTTCAAATAATCAATCACCTCCGCTTTATTATGTGAAAGCAATAAAGTATCATACTGTTTTGTGTGTAAGTGTTTAATTTTATTGATATTAAATTCAAATAATATTTATTAAAGTACCATACTATCTGCAAGGTTAGTCTAAGTACAATTCTATTAAAATAAAAAAAAGTTTCATACTAAGATCTCAATATACTGAAAATAATGAATATATTTCCTTTCTATTGAAACCCGGTATGAAACTTTTTTACTGAGTATTATTGTTTATTACATAGTATTAAACTTTATTACTCAAAAACACCAAGGTTATCCTCCAGCGCTTTCACACGCGCGCTGACGCTCGACTGGCTGATACCAAGTGCCTTGGCCGCATGCCGAAAATTCAGATGCTCGGCGACGGCGATGAACTGAACAAGGGAAATGAGCGGTATCCTGCCAGACAGGATACCGACATTCACGAGGTTTCGATGGTTAGTGCGCCGCATCGGAGCGGGCCTGCTACCAGTCGTCGGTTAGACGACTGGCGACTTCTCGGTGGCAGCCCCACGGAGCCGAAGGAGCACCAGCCCCAACGAAACCAGTACCGCCATCGCCGTGGCGTAACAGATCACGGGCCACGCTGTGTCACCGTTTAAAAGTGCCACCGCCAATGTCCCGACAATGCTGACTATCAGGCTTTGAACGCAGAAGTAGAACGCGACCGCTGATCCCGCGATGTCGTCGAACTCTGCCAAAGCGCCGTTCGCGGTAACGGACACCGTGAAGACAATACCGACCGCGACAACCCACATCGGTAGGATGAAGGTGAGGAATGACGGCGAGCCGTAAAGTTCGCCGATCCCCAACAGGACCGCTCCGCAAACAAGCAACGCCATCCCACGCGCCACGCATCCTGCGATGCCCCATCTGGCGACAAAGGACTTCGCGAAACGGGTTGTCACGATCATTACAAGCGCGACAGTGGCGAAGGCAAAGCTGAATCCGATCTCGGAATATTCCGCTTGGCCTATGAGCACACGGGGAGCCGTCGAGAAGAAGACGAAGTAGGTGCCCATACCGGCGCTAAAGCCGACAGTGTAAACCCAAAAAGCCGGACTCGCGAAGATCGGCAAGACAGATCGGCGCGTCTTGACTTGATCCAGAGGGCGGGTTTCGTGCCACCTGAAACCCGCATTTAGGAGTGCGAGCATCGCCAGTATAGCCAAAGTAATGAATATCGCCTGCCATCCCAAGAACTCGCCGATCAATACTCCGGCGATAGGGCCGAGCGCAGGCACGAACGCCAGCATCGAACTGAAAAGGCCGTAGATGACGACACCCTCAGGACGGTTGGCATAAACGTCGCGAACCGTCGCGAACGTCGCCACCAGCATGGCCGACGCGCCCACTGCTTGAAGTAGACGGAAAGCGACAAAGGCCGGTGCAGTTGAAGACCAAGCTGCTCCCAGAGACGCAATGACGAAAGCCGTTGCGCCCGCAAGTAGAATTGGCCGTCGCCCGATTCTGTCTGAGAGCGGACCAAAAATCACCTGGCCCACGCCGAGCATCACCATATAGAGGCTCAACGTGAGTTGGATCATAGCGGGCGTCGTGTTCAGGATGCCGGGCATCGCTGGAACGACAGGGAGATAAATATCCATCGCCAGTGAAGCGAGGATGTCGAAAGGAGCCATCAGCAGCAGTGCTGCCGGCAGCGTATAGGCCCACGCGGGGCGTGTGGTGGTCATGACGAATCAACCCTCGATTAAGGAATACCGGGCGACGTCTGCTCGTCAGCAATCAGATGAGACTAGCCTTACAGAGCGCCGCAACAACAATACTGGTTGTTGCGGCTTACTTGTCTGCTGACTTGGAATTTCCCATCTGATTACTCCACGCTTACGAATATGAATTGCTACATTTTATCCGATTATCTTTTGCTTTGCAATGCGGCATGGGCGCACTCAGCGTTCCAGCCCCCTCTGCCGCCCTAACTGCCACGACACCGACCCGCCCTGCACGATGCCCATAACCTCGCGGCCGAGTTGGCGGTCGATGATCGGCCGCCACGGGACAAGGGTGAACTCATGGGATTTCAGCCAAAGCATTATCGTATGAATCACCAGTCGTACCGACTGATGCTCGTAAATTTGCTGCTTCTAAACGATTGGTATAGCGAATGGAAAGATATTGCACACCTCTGTCGGAATGATGAATCACATTCTTTGGCATGCCTCGATCATGCAATGCTTGCTCCAATGCATCGAGCACCATATCTGTATTCATCCGTGTCGATACTTTCCATCCAACAATTGCTCGTGAGAACACATCAATAATAAATGCAGTATAAACCCAGCCTGAATTTGTTTGAATATACGTAAAGTCACTCACCCACAGTTGGTCAGGATGATCAGCAGTAAAATTACGTTTTACCAAGTCATCCGCTCGTTTTTGATCATCTCGGCTACGGGTGGTTTGTTTGTTCTTACCACGCCAAACACCTTTTATACCTAGCTTTTGCATTAATCGAGCAACAGTACAGCGCGCAATAATATAGCCTTCACGTTTCAGTTTTTGCCAGACTTTACGTACACCATACCGACCTGAACTTTCCTTCCAAATTCGTTTAATCTCCTCAGCATGATGCAAGTCATGTAAATCTCGCTTTGCTCGATGTTCTGGATTTTCACAGAGATCTAGAGTCCGGTAATAGGTTGAAGGTGCGATCGGTAAAATTCTACAAATCGCCTCGACTCCGTACAGCTCTTTATTATTATGGATAAAATCCACCATTATTTGTGTGGGCGGTCGAGCTCCGCCTGGGCGAAAAAAGCGGCTGCTTTACGTAGAATTTCATTGGCGCGTTGCAGTTCTTTATTTTCGCGTTCGAGTTGTTTGATACGTTCTTGGTCTGAAAGCTGCTGTACTTTAACTGGATTTTGTTTATCTAAATATTTTTGATACCAAACACGTAGTGTTTCAGGAGTACAACCCTTGCGCAGTATACTGCTCAGGGAGCAATAGCGGTGATCGCAGCCCAATTCGATGGATAATCTTTCTCGGATTCAATCAATAATTGAACCGCTCTTTCTCTGATTTCAGGGGTATATTTTACTTTTTTCATCGGGACATTCTCTCAGAAAGCTTGGTCTCCGACAAACCCGGTACGGTTCAAAAATCTTCCATTGATTTATTTATATCTGTTAAACCAGTCGCATTATGAAATGTAATATAAGTAGAAATTTCAGTATAAATGGTCATGATCTTTTCTAAATTTGAATATCTAAGCGTCTTCATTAATCAACCTTATTGATTATTAGTTTCTTCTTTTAAAGCTCTTTGTACTGTTGCTATCCCTACTTTAAACTTTTCTGCAACACCTCTAAATGTTGAATTTTCTTCAGCCATTGCTTTTCGTATTTCAACATAGTCAACCTTCCGCTTTCTTCCCTTATATAAGCCCTTCGCTTTGGCTTTTGCAATTCCTTCCTTTTGACGCTCACGGATCATGGAGCGTTCAAACTCTGCAAATGCAGCAAGCATCTGAAACATGAGTTTATTTATTGCCGATTGTGCTACATCATGACTGAAGGTCAAATTCTCTTTATGAAAAATAATGGTTATACCACGATCATTCAGACTATTCACAATTTCGTTCAGATCATTTGTATTACGTGCCAGACGATCAATACTATGAACATGCACCGTATCACCTTCACGCAGATAGTCGAGCATTGCATTTAACTGAGGACGTTCACGGCTACCACCGCTTGCCTTTTCAGTAAAGGTCTTATCCAGGCTGATTCCATCTAATTGACGTTCAGTATTTTGTTCAGTTGAACTGACTCGAATATATCCGACCTGATTAGGCATTCTGTACCGTTAGAGTTTAGATAATTAAATACATATTGTACCGAAATTAAATATTAAGTCTATAAATACGGTTTTTGAGTTGCTTTTTAAGACTTTATTTTGTTCCGTTAGGCTATAGTCTAAAGTAACGAAATTAATATTCTGCTCCCGATAGAAACAACCGTACTCAGGGAGAGATTTTTTTGATGTGCCGGTGCCGACCCTTACCAGAAGGCACTGTTGCAAATAACCACGAATAGTAAGCTGAATACTCTTTTAGCTAAAGGTGCAGCATATGAATCCCTTCCATAAAATTTAGGCTTGTATACCCAGAAAAAGGGAGCAAGAGCAACAACAGCAAAATTGAATTTAGATCGTTTTTGGCGAAATGTCAGAACACAAACTTTATATGATCCAGTCGATTATAAATATCAAGAAATTGGCGAATGGGTTTTAACAGGAAAAATACCTGGTCCAAGTTTTTATTCGTAGGAAAAGCTAAAATTCAAATTATGGGCATTGTTTTACATGGACTCAATCAATATTTTTATCTGAATTGAGCCGTGTAAAATGCACTGGAATTTATTTTTGATGAATATTTTCTAAAGTATCAACCAAAGTTCGTGTGGTTTGATCGATTTCATAATTTACTTCATCGCCTATATGGGCTTTGTTGCACAAACCTAGCATCAAAAGCTTATTCAGCAATATAATTTCAAAATGAATAAGCCTGCCTCTAAAATCTACCGTACAACCAATTGGTCATCCTATAACCGAGCCTTAATTAACCGAG
>NZ_VOYW01000071.1:0-7349 GCF_013420085.1 Acinetobacter sp. YH12027 | reverse complement strand
GTATTATGTTAATTTTAGGAAAACTTACAGAATGTATAATTTAAAGATTATGGTTTGGGTGATCCTTATCTTAGTAATCTTATGGGGAATACAATGGATGTTTCATGGCTTTCCAACAGGAAATTAAAGCTATACATTGATGATTTCGTATAATCCGTATTATGTTAATTTCAGAGAAACTATTACAAATAGAATATTACTTTTATATTCTCAAATGAGCCGCTATCTTTCTTAAAAAATACTATAAATAACTGTTATTACTGATTATTATTTTTTAAATCAGGGCGAATTTTATAAATATTATTTTGGAGTTCAAAAATATGACTGAGAGCTTTTCCTATCAGTAAGATATTTTCTCTATTTTCTAGTGATGGATCTGATTGAATCTTACTAGGAATACTGTCTAATAATATTGCAGCTTGATACAAATCATCATTTATTTTTTTTAATTGATCCATTTTTCTCTTCTATATATGTTGGTAAGGATCCCAATCATATTACATTGAGATCCTGATTTATTAGGCCGTGGTATATCTTGTTGTAGCTTCTCTAGTTTCTGAACTAAAAAGGTTTAATAATCTATCCGATGATGGTACAGGAAGATTTGGTGGATTCCAATCACCTGTAGTGATGCATGTATTTAAAGAGTTTCCACACTCTGACATTCCACCCCTACCAGCAGACCCATAGACATCAATACAGTCTGCATAATATTCTGCACACAATTCTTTCGTTAAATAATATGAAGGCGTTGTAGGATCATATGCAAGAGCAAGACTACTAGTTATTATTGTACTAATTAGAACTATTTTTTTTAAGAACATAAGAAAATTCCAACTTTATTGTTAATTTGATATTTAAATATGATTCTTTAAAATTTAACTATTATTAAAATTACTCAAATCGAATAAATTTTTGAATAAATTCGCTTCATTTAACATAATGGCGATTATACGAAATTTAGCGATTAGAAACCATTTATTACATCAAAAGTAATGAAAATGTAAAGATAATGACTTATATTGTCTTTACATTATTGGTTTTTAGAGGAATTAACCATGTCCGCAGTCAATTTTAATATGCGTTTAGAAGAAGACTTGAGGGATAATGCAAATCATATTTTTGAAGAATATGGTTTAACAATGCCACAAGCATTTAAACTTTTTTTAAATCAGGTGGTGAAAACAAGAACTGTTCCATTAGCTTTTGACTATGCGAAAGAACCAACTCTGACCCCAACAGCAGTAGCAAAGTTGCTTCAATCTCTTAAAGAGATTGAAAATGGGGAGTACACCGAGTACGAAACAGTAGAAGAAGCAATCAAAGCCATGTCGGATGAAGCTCATGGCTAAACGAAAGATCATCGTAACCAACTCATTTAAACGAAATATTAAAAGACGTTACTTAGATTTAGTTACGGCTGAATGGGCTGAGGTACTGGACTGTTTAGTTGCTAATAGTCCATTGCCTGAAAAATACCTAGATCACCCATTAAAAGGTGGTGCTGAGTTTAAGAATTGTCGAGATTGTCACGTTAAACCTGATTTAGTCTTGATTTACAGGCTCGTAGGGGATGACATTTTAGAGTTACACCAGTTAGATAGCCATTCAGAGATTTTTGGCTAATTTTAGCTCGATGCTTTGAAATATGGCTTTAGCCATGTTTCAAAGCATCGAGCTACTTTACGCTAGTTGCACGATAAGAAAGTTTGAAAAGAAGCTAAGCATTGCATAGCCTTCAAAGAGTTCAATATGAGAATAAAAAATTTAGCTCAAATTTTTATAATTATTACATTGCTTACTGGTTGTATAGCGAAGTCCCAACCCGTATCTAACTCCATAGAGTCAGTAAAACCTATCATTTTTATTAAACATGCTAATTCTGGTTCAAGAGTAACCATTACTGGTGGGAAATTGCATGTAGATCCTTATGGTTGTATTCGGCTTGGTAGTGATACCGGTTCATTTATTATTTGGGCTAATAATCATGAGTTAGAATATACAAAGGACGGTAGGATTAGCATCACCAATAAATTTAATAATCATAAAGTTTTTATAGGTAATGAAATTATCCTTAGTGGAGGGCCGTCATCAGTAATACCAAAATCTGTTACTCGCTTTATTCCTGAAGTTTGTTCTACCTACGGCTATTGGATTGCTTCTCCCCTTTAAAAGTTATGTAAATGAGCCAGTCCCCATTTCCATCATAATTTCAACATAAAAACTCATATACAAATTTAGGTATTATTAGCTGATAAACCCTTTTTTTGATCTTTTTATATAAATCTTTCACGATATAGTAGAATACTATTAGATGACTAAATAAGATAAGCAAGCCTACCTGTATATACAAAATTCTTCGAATTTTGATATACAGGGACTTGTTAGGGGAAACCCCTAAGACCCCAAGCCCATCAAGATGGGCAAGTCAACAAAGTTGACTTAAAAGCAAAACCAAAAGCCTGTTAGTGGGATGTGTATATGCGAAATAAAACTAAAATTTTCAGACTCACAGAGTTACAGCTAGAACAACTTGAGCAGCACCTCGAAAAAGAGAACACGAATTTTACAGACTTCATTCTCTCTTTAATTCAAAGGGAAATCATGCAAGATGCTGTAACCGTAAGACGACCAGAAGAATATGAAAGGAAGCCTAGACTCAAAGTTAAAACAGTGATTGAAGTGGTTAAACGCTATCAAAAAACAGATCCTGCTTTACTGCTTGAGCTATCCAAAATCGGGAACAACTTAAACCAAATTGCACGAGCATTGAACATCATCAAAAATGCTGATCCGCAAGAGCAACGCAAGTTAGATATTTTCAGCATTTTTTCAGTTTTAAAAGGCATTCAAACCGAGTTAGAACAAGTATTTCCTGCACTTCCGAAAATCAGCAGACAAAGCCCTGAAAGGCTTAAAAAGCAATTGTCTTCGATACAGCTTGCTGAGGAGGATGAAAGTGCATATTAAATTTTTAAATCACGGCAAAGGATCGGCCGCACACGCTTCAGCGTATGTTTTAGATAAGTTCGATCATCTTGGCAATGTTCGGGCAGGTGTTGATGTTTTGCGTGGTGATGCGACTACATTTAACGCCATCTGTGACTCAAGTCCACATTTGTGGAAGTACACCAGTGGCGTGATCGCATGGTCAAAAGAAGACAGTCCGACAGATGAACAAATAAAAGAAGTCTTAGACGAGTTTGAAAAGCATGCTTTTTCGGGACTAGATCCCTCACAGTACCACCTTTTTGCCGTGCTTCACACAGACGATGACGGCTCGAAGCATATCCACGTTCTAGCACCACGCCTAGATATTCAAAGCGGTAAATCACTCAATATTGCCCCACCCGGCCATGAAAAGCATTTTGATTCTTTACGTGATTACTTCAACACAAAGTACCAGTGGTCACGCCCCGATGATCTGCTTTTGATGAAAACGACACAAGAGCCAAACTATGTCGCAAAACTCAACGCTCAAGCTAAAAATATTTTTACAGGTCAAGATCTTGAGGCGCTTACAAAAAAGCAGTTTGGCAAGCTCGTTGATAACTACGTACAAACATTTTTAAGGACTCTGACAGTAAAAAACAGAGCAGATATTGTCCAGTGTATTGAGCAACTGGAAGGAATCGCATCGGTCAAACAAAGTAAAGAATACTTAACTGCCACTTTGAAAAGTGGCAAAAGACATCGACTTAGAGGCGACTTTTATCATGAACAATTCGAAATTAACGCTTATTCAGAGCATCTCAGAGCAGCAGCAGAAAGCCGACCAACTACAGCAGAGCTTGCAACAGCTCTCCGAAACGCTGAAAACGTTCGAGATGACTATCGAGCAAAGCGAGAGACCTATCACCAACAGCACTATACTTTTAAACGAAGTACAGCAGACAACATCGGCCATAAAATCGCATCTCAGAGCGATTTTGACCGAAATAGGGAATCTATCACCCAAAGCCATAAAATCGCTAACA
This sequence comes from Acinetobacter sp. YH12027, assembly GCF_013420085.1. Classification (NCBI taxonomy): domain Bacteria; kingdom Pseudomonadati; phylum Pseudomonadota; class Gammaproteobacteria; order Moraxellales; family Moraxellaceae; genus Acinetobacter; species Acinetobacter sp. YH12027. Next base: position 3,372 of record NZ_VOYW01000071.1, on the reverse strand, counting down.
GCGAGCTATACGGAGCAAATAGACGCACTGCAAACGCAGTTAGCGAATATAGACCTATCGGAAATATCAAAAGTGAAATCGAGCATAGATTCGTTTTCAACCTCAATTCACGCTCTACAGGCTCAAGTCAACAAGCAGTTGCAGAGCCTCAGAATCGACGAAAAGCTCCTGCAGAACAGCATTCAACACCAAGTACAGCAAGCGATAGAGGGGCAGAGAGAGACAATAGAGAGTCAGTTGCAGAGCCTTTTGACGGAAAAATTGGGCAACCAGAGAGCAACACACATCCTATGGGGGATGATAGCTTTTGGACTGCTGATTCTTTTAATAATTTTATATCTAGGCTATCAAGCCAATACAAATTTAAAAACAATCAAAGCACAAGAGCAAATGATTCAACAGAATTCACAAGTGATTACAAACCAGATCAACTACTTGAAACAAATACGGAACTAGATCATGCAGACCGAAATCGACCAATTTTTGACAGAGCAAAACAGCTTATTGATGCAACAAAACAACTTGTTAGCCGAGCAAAACAAGGTTTTGAGTCAACAAATCGATTCATTAAAGACCATTTTGAGCGACTACAGCGAAGTCGAGCTGAGTCTAAAGAGCAAAATCAGCAATCTGAATACAGAGAAAGAAGCACAGCAAGCCTTAATTTTGACACTGAAAGCAGAGCTTTCAAAGCTAGAGCAGGGCAACTTTTCGGAGCAGTTACAGCAAGCATTTCAAGAAAACTTGAAGACCCAATTACAAACGCAATTAGCGAGAGCATTAAATCAACTGGATTTAAACAGCATTGTCAGCGACTTGGTGAAGATAGAATTAAGACCCATTCAAATGACAATTGGCACACAGCAGGCGGACATCGAGAAAGCACTCTCGAAAATCTTGCAATTGAAAGTACCCAACAACTTTTACGAAGATTTGGAGACGCAAAGCAAGCAGATCAATACGCTTGGGGAAACTGTAGAAAGATTAATAGCGTTAATCAACAACTTGAACGACTAGAAACCACAGTAGCGGAAATTCGACTCAAGCCAAAACCGGCTACGAATTTCAGTTACTTGCGAAGTGACGGTTATTACCCCGATTACGTTGGTTATCACAAAGAACTATGCGACAAGCAACAGGAGGCCTATAACAATAAAAACCCACTACAATTGATTGATTACATACAGAAAAAATCTAAAAATTTAGAAACGTACATTAGCCGTGCACGTTCAAATATCCACGAATGGGAATACGATAAATTTGAGAAAATGATCAAAAATGACAATCAAATGCTGAAATATCTGAAATGTGAGAAGATTTTAGAGCCTCAAAACGACCATTTGAAACAGCAAAGAGAATCATATCAAGCGTGTTTAAAGAGTTTTGAGACTATTAAAAGTGATATTTACGAAATTAAAAATCCATTGCCTAGACAGAATACTTCTCAACAAACTTATGAACCTGAGCATAAACCAAAACCTAAAAATGATTTTGAATTAGATTTTTAATCTAATTCAGCAAAACAGTAATCAGAGGGGGAATGAGCGATTTATCTTTATGTCACTCACACTCCGTTCGCTTTGTTTTTTTCTTTTTGAACCTCACAGGTTTAAACCAAGCGAGTGTCTACGAGCGATTGAGCATCATAAAAATTTCAGCAACGCCTTTTCCCTGATTACAAACTCCCTTTTAATCTAAAACGGTAAGTACAGAGCATCCCGAATGGGTGCGAACTTTGGGGCTTTTGATCTTAAAAAAGCATGAGCATAGCGAATGCATTATCAATCTTTTTGCTCTTGGTTTTGCTTTTGAAACGACACGAGCGAAGCGAGTGCCATAGCTTTTGATTTTGCCTTTAATTCTCTTTTATTCTTTTAAAAAGCTTTTAAATACTTTTAGACACCCTTCCAGACCACATATAGCAAGGCTTTCAGACTTTAAAAAACTACAAATGGCATGAACTAAACTACAAATGGCATGATTTTGGCACATTAGAAACTACAAATGGCATGATTAGAAACTACAAATGGCATGAACTAAACTACACTATATTTAATGTAGTTTTATGTTAAAAACTACAAAAATCGTGTGCAAAAATAAATCAATATGATATAAAAAACTACTTCTTGCGGAATGTAGTTTCATGGATTATAAAAAAACATACCCTGTATCTTGGGTTGTTATGCAGAATACGATTCAAGAGTGCTTTAAAAGCATGAGTATTGATGAAAAACGCTTATTAATTCTTGCTAGTCCTATAGCTCGGATAATTGATGCAACTGAAAAAGATGCAATCACCATAACATCAGAGAGCTTTGCAAAAGAATGCGGTATAAAAACCAACTCAGCGTATTCGCAAATGGAAGAAGCGAGTAAAAACCTGTTAAGACGTTATTTTTCCTATGGTGATAATAAGAAAAAAACCTACTGTAACTGGGTCATTAGAGCAATATATGAGAATGGTTCAATATCCATATGCTTCCCAGAGGAAGTTCTTTTGATGCTCAAAGAGTTCGACAAATTAAATCCATACACTAAGTACAAGAAAGACATCGTACTCAGTCTGAAAAAAGACTACTCGTTCGACCTATATCATTTAGCAAAAAAATATCAAGCTATGGGACAATTTGAAATGTCCTTAGAGCATATAAAAACTGAGTTAGGTTTGCCAAAGTCCTACGACAAGCTATGTAATTTAAAAGACCGTGTAATTAAGCCTTCATTAGATGAAATTACAGCTAATACAGACATTGAACTCACTTATGAAAACGTTAAACAAGGACGGTCTGTGGTTGGTTTCAAGTTTATTGTGAAAGAGAAGCCTAAGCCAAAACTCATAGCACCCGAGAGAGAGACAAAGACAGTAGAGCTATTTTGTAATATGTCAGATCCCCAAATTAATAAATACAGCACTATTCTATCTAAACTTTCTGAACTTTCTGATCTAAGTAATTTTCCTGACTATCCTACTTTTGCGATTTGGATTAGTGGGATTTTACGAGATCCAAAAAGTGTAAGGGAAGAAACGGCTAAACGAATTTTGAAGGCTCTACATCAAAAAACGGATTTCAAACCATAAAATCAGATTATCCATATGAGCTAACAAATCCCGTGAAACATTGCTTAAATACTAAGCGTGGAACGTGAACAATCATTAAAAAAGCCCAATCGGAGAGGGTTGGGCTTTTTGCTATACGATAAAACTATGATTTATATGAAATAAAAAGAAGCATTTCGTATAACGCGTATTATGTTAATTTTAGGAAAACTTACAGAATGTATAATTTAAAGATTATGGTTTGGGTGATCCTTATCTTAGTAATCTTATGGGGAATACAATGGATGTTTCATGGCTTTCCAACAGGAAATTAA